>JBPCIP010000068.1:0-61505 GCA_051006195.1 Pyrinomonadaceae bacterium | reverse complement strand
GTTGCACATCGTCGGCGGGTTGAATACGAAACTTCCATTCAAGTATTACACGGATTTGCTCGCGAGTTTGAAGCGCGCTTACCCGCGTCTTCATCTGAAAGCCTTCACGATGGTTGAACTTGACCATATGGCCGGTTTCTACAAGATGAGCGACGAGGACGTGATCGAAGAATTAAAACAGGCGGGCATGGATTCGTGTCCCGGCGGCGGCGCGGAGATTTTTCGCGAGCCGACGCGTTCCAAAATTTGCGCGCACAAGACTGACGCCGCACCCTGGCTTTCGCTCGCGGGCAAAGTCCACGCCGCCGGGTTGCGCACTAACGCGACGATGCTCTACGGCCATATCGAATCCGTCGAGGACCGTGTGGATCACCTCGTGCGCCTGCGCGAACAACAAGAGGTGAGCGGCGGCTTCCAGTGCTTCATCCCGCTCGCCTTCCACCCCGAGGGCACGAAACTCGCACAGTGTCCGGGGCCCTCAGGCGTCGATTCTCTAAAGACCATCGCCGTCTCGCGCCTGATGCTCGACAACTTCCCGCATATCAAAGCCTACTGGGTGATGCTCGGCAAACGTCTCGCCCAGGCCGCCCTCCATTACGGCGCGAATGACCTTGACGGCACGATCACCGAAGGCGGCGAACTCACCGAAAGCTATTCGGTCGAGACGAACCACGAAGTGAAGATGAACAAAAACGAGATCGCCGCGCTCATCGCGGACGCGGGCTTTGAAGCGGTCGAACGCGATACCCTCTACCACCCAATTGCGGAGTTGACCACCGCCTGAAGGCTTTCTTTCGTTTGCGCCTTGGCGTGAGATAAATTTTCTCGCTGGAGTCGCAAAGGGAATTATTTTTTCTGATGACTTCAATACCTGAGAGTGAGCCGACGAGAAGATTCACGAACCGCGTGGCGAACTACGTCGCTTATCGTCCGAAATACCCGGCGGCGGTCGTGGAGTTCATGCGCGAGAAGTTGGCTCTGGGTTCGTCCTCCACCGTCGCCGATGTCGGGGCAGGCACGGGCATCTTGACTGAGATGCTGTTGCGCAATGGCAACACCGTCTACGCGGTCGAGCCGAACGCGGCGATGCGCGCCGCCGCCGAACAACATCTTCTCGTTGTTTTCCCCAACTTGAGAAGCATCAACGCTGCCGCCGAAGCCACCACTCTCGCGGACTCAAGCGTTGATTTCATCACCGCCGGACAAGCGTTTCACTGGTTCGACGCAGTACGGGCGCGGCAGGAATTCAAGCGTATTCTGAAACCCGGCGGGTGGGTCGTGCTCGTGTGGAACATGCGCCGCACAGACGCCACGCCGTTCCTGCACGACTACGAGAGTCTCCTGCGCGAATACGGCACGCATTACTCACAGGTCAACTGCGAGCAGTTGCCCGAAGCGGCCATCGCGCAGTTTTTTGCGGGCGCGTTTTGGTCGGCGAGTTTCGACAATTGCCAGATTTTAGACTACGAGTCTTTGCGCGGGCGGCATTTGTCTTCCTCCTACGTGCCGCTCGAAGGCCATCCGAAGTATGAGTCGATGCTGGCAGCCCTGCGCCGGATTTTCGACTTACACGAGCGCGACGGGCAGGTTACAATCGAGTACGACACGAAAATTTATTACGGCCAGTTTGCCTGATAATCCGCGAAGTTTGACATACGCCAATTACCAGTAAGGACTATCGACATTTTATGACCACAGCAGCAGCAGCAGCAACTCCTACGCAAACTATCTCCGTCGCACATTCGCCCGATTCGGATGATGCTTTCATGTTCTACGGCCTTGCCACCAACAAACTCGACACGGGAAATTTGCGCTTCACTCATGTGCTCGAAGACATCCAGAGTTTGAACGAGAAGGCCATGCGCGGCGTCTATGATGTGACGGCCATCAGCTTTCACGCCTACGCCTATATCGCCGACAAGTACGCGCTCTTGCCCCACGGGGCGAGCATCGGCGACAACTACGGCCCCATCGTCGTTGCGCGCGAGCAGGTGAAACCGGAAGAACTCGCGCGGTTGAAAATCGCCGTGCCCGGCACTTTGACGAGCGCGTTTCTGGCCCTGCGTATCTTCTGCCCCGACTTTGAATATGAAGTTGTGCCCTTCGACCAGATCATCCGGGCGGTGCAGGATGGCGTTTGCGACGCGGGGCTGTTGATTCACGAGGGACAGCTTTTCTATCAAAAACTCGGTTTGCATAAAGTGTTGGACATGGGCGAGTGGTGGCACGAATGGACGGGCCTGCCGCTCCCGATGGGCGGCAACGTCATCCGGCGCGACCTCGGCGCGGAAGTGGTCGGGCAGGTCTCGAAATGCCTGCACGAAAGCATCCGCTACTCGCTCGACAACCGCGCCGACGCTCTGAGGTACGCGATGCAGTTCGCCCGCGACATGGAACCGGAGTTGGCCGACCGCTTCGTCGGGATGTGGGTCAACGAACTGACGCTCGACTACACCGAGCGCGGGCGCACCGCCGTCCAGCGTCTTCTCGATGAAGGCACGGCGCGCGGCATCATCCCGCATCGCGTCAACGTCGAATTTGTACAATAATAGGTAAGCGGTGAGCAGTAGGAAACAGTTTTAGCTGCTTACTGCTCACCGCTTGCCGCTCGCTTTCTCTTGGCAACAATCACCTGCGCGCTTGCATCTCAATTTTCTCAGAAGGGGCTGTTTGATAGGCTCAACGGCGATGGGGCGACGGCGGGCGGCAACCGCAAATCGGCGCAGGCACATATTCCTCAGAGAAAATTATGAAAAGTTCTTGTTTCTTCCAGACGACGTTTCGGGCGGCTCTCGTGTGGGCGGTGGTCGCAGCAGCAGCAGCAGCGTCCGCGCCGGTGTGGGCGCAGCAGGTGTCCGCCGCAACAAACGCCGGAGCGGCGGCGCGGGCTGCGGGCGTGGATGTCGAACGCATCATTCGCGAGTTCACGACCAAAGAGGTGACGTTCCGCGAGGCGCTCAACCAGTACAGTTTCAAGCGCGACGCCGTGGTGCAAACCATCGGGATGGGCGGGCAGATTTCCGGCGAGTATCGCCGCGTCTCGCGTTTCGTCTTCGACGACAGCGGCAAGCGTTATGAGAAGATTTTGTTGTTCCCGATCCCGACCATCACCGAAGTCACGGTGACGACCGAGGATTTGGAAGACCTCGGCGGCGTGCAAACCTTCGCGCTCGAAACGAATAAAATCAATCTCTACAATTTTAACTATGTTGGTAAAGAGAAGATCGACGAGTTGAATTTGTACATCTTCGATGTGGAACCGAAGACGCTGCCCGACCCGAAGAAGACGCAGGAGCGTTTCTTCAAAGGCCGCATCTGGGTTGACGATCAGGATTTACAAATTGTGAAGGTGCGCGGCAAAGGCGTGCCCGAAGGCAAGCAGCGTTTTCCCACCTTCGAGACCTACCGCGAGCACGTTGACGGCAAGTTTTGGTTTCCCACTTACACCTACGCGGACGACGAACTCGTTTTTGAAAGCGGCCAAGTCGTTCACATGCGCGTCCGCATCACCTTCTCCGAGTTCGCGCGGGCGCGGGGCAGCGTGAAAATCATTGAGGAAGGCGACACCATAGACGAGCCGACCCCTGCTCCGAAGCCAACCCCGAAGAAACCTTAAAGAGGCTGGACAAGGTTTGAAAGTTGAGAGTCCGGGCGAAACATGATGTTTCGCCCGGACTCTCAACTTCTGCCCTCTCATTTTTAGCTGGTCAGTTCCACCGCGATTCGCTCGCGCACCTCCGCCGTCAAGCGTTTTACATCTTCATCCGTGGACAATCCGGTGGTTTCGATGGGCGGCAGGACGACCATCTCGATGATGCCCGCCCGCGCCACGCCCGTCCCCTTGCCCATCAGCGCGTCCGTATGTTTCATGGCGACGGGCACGACGGCCACGCCCGTTTCAATCGCCATGTAGAACGCACCTTTTTTGAACGGCAGCAGTTCGCCGGGACGCGCGCGCGTGCCCTCCGCAAAAACGCCGAAGGAGACGCCGGAACGGATCTTGGCGGTGGCGGCGCGCACGGTCGTCAGGGCGCGCTCGCGGCTGCTGCGATCAATCGCCATGATGTTCACGTAGCCCATGCCGTAGCCGAAAATCGGCACTTTCAGCAACTCTTTTTTCGCGAACAAGCCGATGCGCCGCCCCAGGTGGGCGAAGAGCGTCGCCGTGTCGAGATACGAACGATGGTTGGCGATGAAGATGTAAGTACGGCGCGGGTCGAGTTGCTCGCGCCCGCGCACCAGAATGTGCATCCCGCTCAAGCGCAGCCATTGCCGTGCGCCCCACATCGCCATCGGGTAGAGCGCTTCGCGCCGCCTTGTCAACCAGCAACAGAGCAGCACGGGCGGCGCGAAGATGAGCAACAGCATGCCTGCGGCGAAAAAAATCCACCACTGATACAGGCGGCCTGTCAGAGATGTTTTCGTTTTCACGTCTTTCAGACGCCGCGCGCCGCGCTCCTCGTCCGGCGCGGTGCGCGGCGCATTTGCGTCTGTGTTAGACTCGACGCCAGCATCATCACGCATCCGTTTTGTATCCAACATTTTTTGTGAAAGAGAATCAGGCATGTCTCGTCTCTCGCTCCGGCTCTTCGTCTTGACCGCTCTCGCGTCGCTCCAACTCTTCGCCAACGCTGCAAATGCACCCCTCCACGCGCAGAATCGCCGTCCCCGCGCTTCAAATCCGACCCGCGCCGCCGCGCCACCTGCGCCCTCCGCGATCCTCGGTTTCACACCCGGCGATGACCGCACGATGGCCGATTGGCGACAGATCACGAACTACTTCACGCGCCTTGATGAGACAAGCGACCGCGTCGTGGTGCGCACGCTCGGCGAGACGACCCTGCGCCGCCCGCTCGTCGTCGCTTTTGTCAGCGCGCCTGAGAATATACGCAATCTCGCGAAGTACCAAGACATCCAAAGGCGTCTGGCCGACCCGCGCCTCGTGCGAAATGAAACAGAGCGCGACGCCTTGCTGCGCGAAGGCAAAACCGTCGTCGTCGTCTCCTGTTCGATCCACTCGACCGAGATCGTCGCCTCGCAAATGTCCATGCAACTCGCTTACGAACTGGCCTCTGCCGAAGACGCGGAGACGCGCGAGATTTTGCAAAACACGATTTTGTTGCTCATCCCTTCGGCCAACCCCGACGGCGTGGACATCGTCGCCGACTGGTATCGCAAAACTCTAAACACGCCCTACGAGGGCACAGAACCGCCGGAGCTTTATCACCACTACGCCGGGCACGACAACAACCGCGATTGGTTCATGCTCAATCTGAAAGAGACGCAACATCTGACGCGCCTCTTCTGGAAAGAATGGTTTCCGCAGATCGTCTACGACGTGCATCAACAGGGAGCGACGGGATCGCGCTTCTTCGTGCCGCCGTTCTTCGACCCGCCCAACCCGCATATCCCGCCGCTGCTCCTGCGCGAAGT
The DNA here is from genome assembly GCA_051006195.1 of Pyrinomonadaceae bacterium. Lineage (GTDB taxonomy): Bacteria > Acidobacteriota > Blastocatellia > Pyrinomonadales > Pyrinomonadaceae > JAIVJZ01. The sequence continues at coordinate 56,072 of JBPCIP010000068.1, read as the reverse complement.
CGGCCTCATCGGCCACAAGATCGCGGCGGACTTGCAGGCCGCAGGGCAACAGGGCGTCATCACCAACGCCTTGTACGATACGTGGTGGCACGGCGGTTTTCGCACTGCGCCTTATTACCACAACTCGGTCGGCATCCTCACCGAAGCCGCCAGCGCGCGTCTGATGTCGCCCATCGAAGTGACGCGCGAGCAACTCGCGAAAGCCACCTCGCGCGGCATGCCCTCCGCGCTTGCAACGGCGACGAATTTCCCCGACCCGTGGCCGGGCGGCATGTGGCGACCGCGCGACATCATGCGCATCGAGATGACGGCCTCGCGCGCCGTGCTCTCGATGGCGGCCAAGTATCGCGAGCGTTACCTGCAAAATTTTTATGAACTAGGCCGAAAGGCAGTCACTGATTCAAGAACAGGCAATCTGTCCAAAAATGATCCACTATTAGACGATGCGCCTGAGGCTTACCACATTTCACCTGCGCAGGGACGAGCGGAAGAAGTTGCGAAACTCATCGGCGCGCTGGTCGGACAAGGCATCGAAGTTCAACGTCTCGAAAAAGATTCGCACACGCTCACAATCGTGCGTCATGATGGATGGGAGAAGACAGGTCAGGAGACACGTAGCGTGGAGCAAGGGCAACGACTCCCGGCGGGCAGCTATCTTGTCTTTTCAGCGCAGCCGCAGCGGGCTAACTTGCGAGCGTTGCTTGAGCGGCAAGTTTATCCCGACAGGCGCGCGGCGGGCGGCGAAGCCGAACGGCCTTACGATGTGGCCGGCTGGACGCTGCCGATGCAGATGGGCGTCGAGGTCAAACCGCTCAGGCTCAGACAGATTCAGGAGAAACCGGGCGAACTGCGGCTAACCCTGATCCGCGATGAAAATGAGGTGCGGCGCGAACTCAAGTTGAAGCTGAGAGATGATGACAAGTCTCCCATCCTCAATCCGCTCGCGCGCCCCGTGCGGCTCGCGCTCTACAAAAGTTGGACCGGTTCGATGGATGAAGGCTGGACGCGCTATGTCTTCGACACGTTCAACGTGCCGTTTCAGACGCTGCTCGACCGGGATGTCCGCGCCGGGAATCTGCGCTCGCGCTACGACGCCATCGTGTTGCCTTCCATGCGGCAGCGCGAGATCGTCGAAGGGCGAAGCCGCGAGACCGCGCCGCCGGAGTTCGCGGACGGCATCGGGGAAGCGGGCGCGGATAATTTGCGCCGCTTCGTTGAAGAGGGCGGCACGCTCATCTGCTTCGACGCCGCCTCGGAACTGGCGATCAAACGTTTCAAGTTGCCGCTCAGGAACGTGCTCGAAGGCGTGAAGTCGTCGGAGTTCTACGGCCCCGGCTCGATTTTGCGGCTCGAAGTTGACGCCGCGCACCCGCTCGCGCGCGGCTTCGGGAAAGAAGTTGACGCCTATTTCATCAACAGTTCCGCTTATGAAGTGACGGACGGCGGCAAGGGCGTGCGTGTCGTCGCGCGTTACGCCGACAGGGACGTGCTGCGCTCCGGCTGGCTGCTCGGCGAGAAGTTGCTGGCAGGCAAAGTCGCGCTCGCGGAAATTGAGATGGGCAAAGGCCGCATCGTCCTTTTCGCCTTCCGCCCGCAGCATCGCGGTCAAACGTGGGGCACGTTTCCCTTTATCTGGAATTCGATTGTGCGAAGCGAATAAGAAGAGCCGATTCAACCCGATTCTACATAGAGCCGCCGCCCCTGCAAGGGGCTGGCCATCGAGTTTTGCAAGCATCCAATTAGCGGCGCTCGCATCAAAGTGTGCGTCCTCTGTACCTCGTCACCCGTTTTCGTTTCGGTCTAAAGGAGTCAAAAGGCCATGAGAAAGTTCGCCGCCTTGTTTCTGCTCCTCTTCCTGTTCGCAACTTTCAGTTCTTCTGTGCAGGCGCAGTCGCGCCCGCGCCGCGTCGGGCAGACGGCGGGCGACGGTCGTAGTGTCCCGACTGCGCGCCCCCAGCCTGACAGTGAGGCGAACCGCGATGGGGGGCGTGCGCCGACGCTCGGCGGCGCAATTGGGACACAGGATAAAATGACGGCGCGCACTGGCGACACCGCTTCCCCCAATAGGTCAATTGAAGTTGACGAAGATGAAGTGGTGCGCGTGAACACGTCGCTGGTGACGATTCCGGTGAGCGTGTTGGACAAGCAGGGCAAGCATGTGCCGACTCTCCGGCAGAGGGAGTTTCGCATCTGGGAGGACGGCGTCGAACAAGAGATCGCTTATTTCGCGGCGGTGGAAAAACCCTTTACCGTCGCGCTCGTGCTCGATACGTCCGGCTCTACGCGCTTCCGGCTCGACGAGATTCAAGATGCCGCCATCGCCTTCGTCAATCAACTGCGCGCGGACGACCGCGTGCTCGTCGTCTCCTTCGACGACCAGATTCGCGTCCTCTCCGAAGTGACGAGCGACCGAGGGCGCTTGCGCGACGCCATTCGCCGGACGCGCCCCGGCCAGGGCACGAAACTCTACGACGCCGTCGATTTCATCATCAATCAACGCTTCAATCGTATCGACGGGCGCAAGGCTATCGTCCTCTTCACCGACGGCGTTGACACCACCAGCCGCCGCGCCAGTTATCAATCAAACGCGCGCGACGCCGAAGAACTCGACGCGCTCATCTATCCCGTTCAATACGACACTTACGACGATTCGCGCGCGGGCACGCAAACCGGCGGCGTCTATGGAGGCGGGACGCGCCGCAGACCGGGCGGGATCGGGGGTATCCTCGGAGACATCCTCTCCGGCGGAACCATCAGCATCGGGAGGGGCGGCGGCGGCACAAGAGGCGGCGGGAGCAATTGCACGGGTTGCACGCGCGAAGAGTACGAACGCGGCAACGCTTACCTGCACGACCTCGCGCGCGTGACCGGCGCGCGACTTTATCGCGCCGACACCACGCGCAATCTCGCGAACGCCTTCGCGCTCGTGGCCGAAGAACTACGCCGCCAATACAGCCTCGGCTACTACCCGAAACAGCAGGGGCAGGCCGGGCAGCGACGGCATATCAAAGTGCGCGCCCTGCGCCCCGACCTCGCCGTCCGCGCCCGCGACAGCTACATCTTCAACCCCTCCGGCGCAAACGCTACCAACACACAGGACAATGCCCGCCAACCCCCTGTTCTCAAGTCGCCGCTAGCACAAAGATAAGCGATGAGTGATGGGTGATGAGTTAAAGACAGAAGTTTTTACTCATCACCCATCACTCATCACTTCAAACCACCGTGCCATCTGTCACCGTCGCGTTTTTCGGGACGATGATAATGCCTTCGCGGATGTAGTAGCCGGCATCTGTGTTATCCAGATGCTGGATGCCGCTTTCATTGACGAGGCGGACGCCCGCGCCGATGCGGGCGTTTTTGTCGATGATGGCGCGGCGGATGACGGTGTCTCTGCCGATGCCGATGAGCGGGCGGTTGGCCGCGGCGTCAAGGCGCAGTTCTTCGATGGCTTGATAATAGTCTGCGCCCATCAGGTAAGTGTCTTCGATATATGCGCCCGGTTCGATGCGGCTGCGCAGGCCGACGACGGAACGCGTCAGGCGAGCGCGGTTGATGATGCAGCCGTCGCCGATGAGCGAATCGATGATTTCGCAGTGATGCACTTTCGATGACGGAAGATAGCGCGGGCGCGTGTAGATGGGCGCTTCCGTGTCGAAGAAGTTGAACTTCGGCAAGAGCGAGGTCATATCGAGGTTCGCGGCGTGGAAGGCGGAGATCGATCCGATGTCCTCCCAGTAATCATCGAAGAGATACGCCTGCACGTTGTAATCTTTGATCGCCGCCGGAATGATCTCGCGCCCGAAATCGACCCATTCGGGATTCTCTGTGAGTAGTTGTGTGAGCCGCTTGTAGTCGAAGACATAGATGCCCATCGAGGCGAGGAACGGGCGACGGGTGGCCTCCTCCGCGCTCAAGCCGAAGGCCGTCGTATCCACCCGCATCTCTTCCAACGCTTCGCCCTTCGGCTTCTCGCGAAACTCAAGGATGTGTCCCGTCGGTTCGACTTTGAGCAGACCAAACTCTTCCGCCGCTTCGCGCACGAAAGGGATGGCCGAAACGGTCACGTCGGCCTGCATCTCGTAGTGGCGCGCGAGAAACTTGCGGTAGTCCATCCGGTACAGATGATCGCCGGAGAGAATGAGCAGCGTGTCGATGTCCCAATCGTGGATGTGCGGCAAGACTTGGCGCACGGCGTCCGCCGTCCCCTGAAACCACTGCGGGCTTTCGGGCGTCTGCTCGGCGGCGAGGATTTCAACGAAGCCATCGGAGAAACCGGAGAAGCGATAGGTGCGCGAGACGTGGCGGTTGAGCGAAGCCGAGTTGTACTGCGTGAGCACGAAAATCTGCGTCACGTTCGAGTTGATGCAATTCGAGATCGGAATATCAACGAGACGATACTTGCCGCCGAGCGGCACGGCGGGCTTCGAGCGTTGATGCGTTAAAGGAAAGAGGCGCGAGCCTGCGCCGCCGCCGAGGATCACCGCCAGCACCTTGTGTCCAGAAGGCATCAGTTGTCACCGTCCATTGAAACTGGAAGAACTTTTGTTGCCCACAGCATAGACGCAAAGCGGGGCGCGTTTCAAGACGGAAAACTCCTGATGGGGTGCGAAGATGTCGGACCGGAGGGAAAAGTTACGGCGCACATCACTGCGGCGGATAACTTTTCGGGCGACCCTCCGGCCACAGGCCAACCAAAATTTCGCCAGCCGTGTCTATAGCCGTGACGCGCCAACCGAGACGGATAAAGAAGGATGTAAGCGTGCAGAGCGAAAGCGATTTGATTCAACGCGCCCGGGCGGGCGACGCGGAAGCCTTCTGCACGCTGGCACGCGCTTATGAGCGTCGTCTCTTCGTGCTCGCTTTGCATTACTGCCGCGACCGACACGATGCCGAAGATTTATCGCAGGAAGTCTGGTTGAAGGCATTTCGCGCGCTGAAAAGTTTTCGCGGCGAATCGAGTTTCTACACCTGGCTGCGCCAGATCACGATCAATACATTTCTCAACCACCGGCGCGGGACGGCGCAGTTCGCCCGCACCGTCGAACTCGAAGTATGGGACAGGTCACAACAGGAGGCGGTGGCGCGCGGCAATTTTTCTTCCCCGCACGCGGGCGATTTGGAAGAGAACATCGAGCAACAGATGATCGTCGCGCGCGTGATGGAGGCGCTCTTGGAATTGACGCCGCAGCAGCGTTTGATTTTTCTGCTCAAACACCATGAAGGGATGACCTACGAAGAAATCTCCGCCGCGCTCGGATGTTCGACGGGCACGACGAAGAAAGCTCTGTTTCGCGCCGTCCTGAAACTGCGCGAGCATTTGGGAGTTGAAGCGGCGCATTACAGGCCGTGCCCTGCCGGAGAGCGTGGTTAAGCGGGAGTGTTTACGATGCACGATTGCCGTCTGACACAAGAGCATTTGCTCGACTTGATTTTCGACGAACTGGATGCCCCGGCGCGCGTGCGCTTGCTCGCCGAAGTTGACGATTGCGCCGACTGTCGCGTGCAATACCGTGCGGCGGCGGCGGCGCTGCGCAACTGCGACGAGGTCGCCGCCGTCTCCCTGCCGAGTGAAAGCTACTGGCCCGCTTATCACGATGCGCTCAGTCGCCGCCTGCGCGCCGCTGAACGCGATGAGCAAACGAACAACGCTCCGTTCTGGAAACGTCTGTTCATCGCATCCATCCGCGTGCCCGCGCCGCTGGCCGCGACCGTCGTGCTTTTGCTGCTCGCTTCGTCTGTCCTCACTCTCTTCCTGCTCGTCGCCCGCCCCGCTCCCGCACCCGTCGTGATCTCCGCCCCGAACGCATCGCCACAAGTCGCGCCCCAGATCAAAGAAGTCGAAGTGCCGGTGTTGCGGGAGAAAACGATCATCCGAACGGTTTATGTGCCGCGGCGCGGCGGCGGGGGCGATGGCGGTGCGCGTCGCCGGATGTCCCGCGAGAACCTTGCGCGGAGCATGCGGCCAAACGCAACGCAGCTGAACGCCGGTGTCGCGCCGCGCGCTAATCTCTCCGGCTTCAAGCCCGCCGACGAAGTAAAACTCCGCATCATCAGGAAGGGCGACCCGAATGAACTCTCGAATGAACCATAGCGCGAAATCTTCCCGGTTGGTCAGCTTGGCGCTGCTGCTGCTGCTGCTGCTGCTGCTGTGCGGCCTCGTTCCGGCGTGGGCGCAAAACGGCGCGCGGCAAATCAGCCAGCTCGTCCTGCCGCTGCACGACGAAGGCTTCATCGCTTTCAAGATCGAGGCCGCGCCCGTCGAGGCTCCGCGAGCCTCGCTCAATCTCGATGAGATTCAATCGGCGCTGACGCCGCAGGTGTTGCTCGCCGACGGACACGTCGTTCATCGCTTGCTCATCAATGCGGCGGGAAATTTTGTGTTCGGTTACGACCTCGTCGTCGAACCCGTCGCCGCGACGAAGCAGTTCAAAGTATCAGTCAAACCTTTGAGCGCGGAGTTTGAGCGGCAACTGATCGCGCGCCAGCCCGCCGCGGCAGATGGCGCGACCAGCAACGTCTCCACGCTGTCGCGTGCCGCCGACGCGCAAGTGATCGAGGACGGAGACGCCTTCGCACTGGACCTGCTGGTCAATGCGCAGACCGGAGTTAAGATCGTCGATATCGTCAAGGTGTCGTTCGACCGCGCGAAATTGTGGAGCGCGCCGCGCGGCCTGCCCCTCAGCGACTTCACGCTCGGCAACGTGGAATTGGCGGTGCGCGATTACAAATTGACGCTCAACGGTGAACTCGTCGGCGGCGGCGGCAAGCCGGCGCGCGGGTGCGCGGGCGCGCTCGTCTGGTTCTACGTGCCGGAGCGTGGCCGCTTCATCTTCTCTCTGTTCCCGCGCGAAGGTTACGACTTCCAAAAAGTGGGCGTCATCGAAAGCAACAAGATTTCCTTCACTGCGGCGAGCGGCGACGTTTACGAATGGACTTCGAGCGCGCCCATCGTCGGCAATAGCGGCAGCAACTGGAATCTCTGGGTGCTGCATGACGCGGATTACGTCTCCGACTTCGCTTCGCCGGAACAGATCGTGGAGGGCGTAGAGGCAAAGTCCGGCGCGGGCGCTCAAGGTTCCGCAGCGGACTGGCTGCGGAACCCGCTCGCCCGTCTCCAGCGCGACCGTCGCGTGGACTATGAAACGGGCAACGCGAACAAGACGAAGCGCACAACCGGACGCACGCGCGTGCTCGTCGGCGGGGCCGACCGCATTGAGAATCTGTTGCCGAAGCGGTAAAACCGCGCCCCGGAGTCGTTCGTTCGCGCCCCTGTGTTTCATTGGCGAGAGTCAACTTGCCAATCGCAGGCGATCAAGTTTCATCGAAGTCTTACATAGCAAACGGGCGAGAGCCTGACAGTTCAAGCACCGAACCTTACCAAGCACAAGGAGCAAATTTAATGAACACCAAAACAGGCTGCGCGGCAGCCCTCGTCCTTCTGTGTCTATTTTCCGGCTACACCGAAGCCCGCGCCCAAGCGGCGGACACGCCGAGATTTGAAGTGGGCGCGCAGTTCTCCTCTCTGACAGTCAACAACAACTTCGACAACACGCAACCCGGCTTCGGCGGTCGCTTCACCGTCAACCTCAACGATAATTTCGCGGTGGAAGCGGAGACGAACTATTATCCTAAGGAAGAGAGGTTCCGCACCGACAACACCGGCGGGCGCGGCGTGCAAGCGTTATTCGGGGTGAAGGCCGGGAAACGCTACGACAAATTCGGCCTCTTCGCCAAAGCCCGCCCCGGCTTGATACACTTCACCGGGGCGCAGAGAATCACCGGATTCACCGTCCAGGACTTTCAGGGGCAGCGTTTCATCATCCCCGATTTTCGCACGCACGGTGTCACGCATTTCGCCACGGACGTGGGCGGCGTAGTCGAATTCTACCCCTCCCGGCGCATCGTCACGCGTTTCGACCTCGGCGACACCATCATTCGCTACGGCGGCTTCGACTCTCCGAGTTTTCCCGGCGGCACATTTCGGGTCGAGAGCACGACCAGACACAACTTTCAGTTCAACGCCGGAATAGGACTTCGCTTCTGAGTCAAATACAAGATGACCAGACAGCGACGGGCAAGAGGCCGCAAAGAGCAACACCTCTTTGCGGCCTCTTTATTTTCGCTCTCGACGCGAGATGCATGAAAGCTCCGGTTAATACCCGCCGCTGCCCGCCGCCGCCGCCGCTGTGCGGACGCCCGAAGCCTCCTGTGCGATCTTCACGCCGACGCTCGCGCCGAGCCGCGTCGCGCCCGCTTCGACCATCGCCCGCGCGTCGTCAATTCCTTTGACGCCGCCCGCCGCCTTCACGCCCATCTCCATCCCCACCGTGTGCCGCATCAATGCCACATCCGCCACCGTCGCGCCGCCCTTCGCAAAGCCCGTCGAAGTCTTGACGAAATCCGCCCCGGCTCGCTTCGCCGCGAGACACGCGCGCACCTTCTCCTCATCCGTCAGCAGCACGGCCTCGATGATCACCTTCACGAGCACGCCGTACTCGTGCGCCGCCTCCGCCACCTGCCGGATGTCATACTCGACCGCGCAATCATCTCCGCTTTTGAGTGCGCCGACGTTGATCACCATGTCCACCTCGCGCGCCCCGTCGAAGATCGCGCGCCTGGTCTCATACGCCTTCACGTCCGAGAGCGTCGCGCCGAGCGGAAACCCGATCACCGTACACACCGCCACGTCCGTCCCGCGCAAATGACAGGCGGACGCCCGCACCCACGTCGGATTCACGCACACGCTGGCGAAATGATACTGCGCAGCTTCTTCGCACAGGCGTGCTATATCCGCTTCGCTCGCCTCCGGCTTCAACAGCGTGTGGTCCACCAGACTCGCCCAGTCGCGCGCCGACGCCGTCTCACCGAGCACCAGCCCGATGCGCGCCGCCCCCGCATCCACCACCCGCTGCATCCGCTCCGGGCAGCGATTGAAACACGCCGCCCCGCACCCGCATAGCGCCGCCTGTTCCTCCGCGTCGCCATTCAGCCGCGCCACGATGACATCGGTGATTTGCTCAACGAGATGTTCGAGATCGCCGTTATTTGAATATGACATTTTTGCTTGCTCCTATGACCTCTCTACAATCCCCGAAATTAATCTCCTGTTCGTTTTTTGTAAGCAAGTTCAAATAGCTGAGCGAAGTTGCTGGTTTTCGTCACTCCGGGTTCGATGTAATACAAAGCCTGTTTCCATTGGTTGTCATATTTAGTCATTTCTACTTTAACTTGCTTCGCTTCCTTTTCCGTGATTTTGAAAAAAAACGCGAACGTCTTAGCACCCATCCATAGAATGCCAAAGGCATTAAAGAAGCCTGCTTTGAATCCACAGTAATTTTTATTGAATTTTGTCTCTAACGACCACCCGCGCTGTTCAACTATCTGTTCAACTTCCTTTACATATTTGAGAAAGTGCTCTGCGCTTGTTTTGTTGTACTCATGCTTATAAAAATCTTCATCGTAAGTTTGCAGCCCACTTGTTGGCCTCACTCTGCTTTTTACGTCCTGCTGTAATTTGTCGATGAGTAAGAGTTGATTGTCTCCCTCAACCCATCTCTTCACCTCAATCAAATCTACTTGATAAGTTATTTTGACAACGGCCAGCAATGTGGATCGGAGGATAGCCGGAGCAATGATGAGGATGCGAACTTGCAGGTTTTCCCACGGAATAGTCAGATTGTCCGGTTTGTTTTCGCTTTGCAGCCATAGAGTCTTGATGGAATCGGGGTTTGTCTCAGCCCAAATCGCATAATGTAAAACTTGCGGAATGATCGAGGCGTCAACCGTCACATTCTTCATTTCGATAATGCAGACATTCCCGTCGCTATCCAAGCCGACAATATCCGGTATGCCTGCTTTATTTCCGCCGCGTATTTGTCTCTTGAGAAGAAAAACATCTTCCAGCAATTCGGATGTGCCGAAGATAGTTTTTTCAAACTCTTCTTCGGTTTTGAAAGGGGTTTCAAGGAGACTTTTAGTGCTTGCCTTAGTTTTCCAAAACAAATTTGCCATTTATTGTTCTCTTACAAATGTGATGATATGTTCCACCTGTTTAAGCAAGCATCAAACGTTGTCCTTTTGGTTCAGGAACGGGATCGCCGAACTCTTCTGCCGTGTCGATCCATAGTTGGATCGCTTCGTTCGCGTTTGCGAGGGCGGCGGCCTGTGTGTCGCCATGTGCCATACAGCCGGGGAGTTCGGGCACTTCCGCGATGAAGAGATGGTCTTCGTTGCTCCAGTAGATGATGATCTCGTATTTGTGCATCACTCTTCGGCCCCCAATTTATATTTAAGAATTACGGCTCTCACCTGTCGCACTTGATAAACTTTGGCTTTACTCCCCTCGCGCTGCAAATTGATTTTCTCTTCAATCCCTTGCTTTCTGAAACTGTGGTGGCTGCCCCGCGTGCGCTCTGCAAAGCCGACGCGCCGAAGCAGTTGGCACAGATCGTCAAAGGAGATATTGGCGTCTGAAGTGCCGCGCAGAATTTGCAGCAGGAGCTTTTCAAACTTGCCCATGCAGGTAAGTTTACATCCTATCTTAAGGCTTATGACAACATCTAATGGCGATACTGCCGCTCGACGGCTTCGATCTTCGCCACGCGCTTCTTGTGCCGTTCCTCGCTGATCTCGGTCGAGAGCCACGCTTGGACGATGTCGCGCATTTCGGCGGAGTTGATCGTGCCGCTCCCCAGTGTGAGAACGTTGGCGTCGTTGTGTTCGCGGGAGTTCTGGGCAACTTTGACGGAGTAGCAGGCGGCGGCGCGAACGCCCGGCACTTTGTTGGCGGTCATACATGAGCCGACGCCCGCGCCGTCGATAATGATGCCGAGGTCGCATTCGCCTTCCGAGACGGCGCGGGCGACAGCGTGCGCGAAGTCGGGATAATCGACGGCGTCGGTCGAATTTGTGCCGAAGTCGCGGACGCGGTGGCCGAGTTCGGCGAGGAAAGTTACGAGTTCCTCTTTCATCGGATAGCCGCCGTGATCCGCGCCGACGGCGATTGACTTGCTCTGGCGCGAACCGCGACGCGAAGCGCGGCGGACGAGTTCGATGCGGCGTTCGCGGACGATGTCGGCGGCGAGCGGCGTGAGCCTCGCGCCTTCGGCGATGCGCAGACGCGCGCCTTCTTCAAGGCCGCGCATGTCGGCTTCAGTGATGACCATCTTCGAGGATTCGTCGCGCGCGACGGGCTTCTCTTCCGGCGCGTTCCCGGCGTTCGTGACGGGGCGCGTTGTCGGCGGCGCGGGCGACGAAGGCGAAACAGACGTTGCGGCGCGGGAAGATGAGATAGTCGCTGTTTGAGATGAATGCTCTTCCTTTTCACTCCGGGAGGCATCTCCGCTCTCGGCTTCGAGCGGCACGTTGTCGAGCACTTCGCGCACGAGAGCGCGGACGCGGTCGCGGGTCGTTTGTTCGTCAGACATAATCAAGTAGGCGATAGGTAGTCGGCAGTGTATTCGCGCTTTTATCGTGACGCTGGCGACCGGAGGTTTAAGCGCTGCATTGACCTTCGGCGAGCGGCTACTTTAGTATGTCGCACCAGGAAGCGCACGCGCAAACCGGGCCGCTTCTCAATTCACACTTTCAAGTTTTGACATTTTCAACGCCCGCGACAACAGCAGCAACAGCAGCAGCAGGAGACCGCCCTTGTCAGCTTCCACCGCTCTCAGCCCAAGCGAATTCACAAACGACAACCTCGCAGTGATGTTCACCGCCGAACAGATTCAGACGCGCATCAGCGAACTCGGCGCGGAGATCGCGCGCGACTACGCGGGGCGCGACCCGCTCCTGCTCGGCGTCCTCAAAGGCGCGTTCATCTTTTTGAGCGATTTGATGCGGGCGATTGATCTGCGGCTCGGCGTCGAGTTCATGGCGATCTCCAGTTACGGCGCATCGACGCGCTCCTCCGGCGAAGTCAAGATCGTGAAGGACCTGGACGTGCCGATTGAGGGACGCGACATTCTCATCGTCGAAGACATCGTGGACACCGGCCTGACGCTTTCCTACCTCATGGCTAATCTGCGCTCGCGCGGCGCGAGCAGCGTCAAACTCGCCGCGCTCCTCAATAAGCAGGAGCGGCGCATCCGCGATGTCAAGATCGATTATCTCGGCTTCACCATCCCCGATGCTTTCGTCGTCGGCTACGGTCTCGACTTCGCCGAACGCTACCGCAACCTGCCTTACATCGGCGTTGTCAGAGACCCGCATGCAGAGTCTTAAACTATCTCCGGCAGAAAACTCTCACCCGCCACCAATTTCACATTGAAGTTTTCGGCAACGGTCTGGCCCATGTCCGCGAGCGATGTGCGCGTGCCGAGGTTGATTCCGGCGCGGGCAAGTTGGCCGCAGGTGAGAAGCGGGACGTATTCGCGCGTGTGGTCTGTGCCGCGATAGGTCGGGTCGTTGCCGTGGTCGGCGGTGATGATGAAGAGGTCGCGCTCATTCATCGCGGCTTCGATTTCGGGCAGGCGCGCGTCGAAGTGTTCGAGGGCGCGGGCGTAGCCTTCCACGTCGCGGCGATGGCCGTAGAGCATGTCGAAGTCAACGAGGTTCGTGAAGATGAGGCCGTGCGTGTCGTCCCGGAGGGCGCGGATGGTCTGATCGATGGATTGGTTGTTGTTTTTCGCCTTCAAATCCTGTGTCACACCGAGGGAATCGTAGATCGAAGCGATCTTGCCGATGCAGACGACATCGAGTCCGGCATCGCTCAAGGCGACCAGGAGATTTTCGCGCGGCGGCGCGATGGCGTAGTCGTGCCGGTTCTCCGTGCGCGTGAAGGTTCCCGCTTCGCCGATGAAGGGACGCGCGATAACCCGCCCCACTTCGTGTTCATCACGCAGGATGCCTCGCGCCGTCCGGCAAATTTCGTAGAGCCGCTCAACCGGAATCACTTCTTCGTGCGCGGCGATTTGAAAGACGGAATCGGCGGAGGTGTAGACGATGGGCTGGCCTGTGCGGACGTGCTCCGCGCCGAGTTCCCTGATGATCTCAGTGCCCGATGCAGCGATGTTGCCGAGCACGCCGGGCACATGCGTCTCCGCGACGAAACGTGCGATGACATCGGGCGGGAAGCCTTCGGGGTAAGTCGGGAAAGCCTCGTCTAAAATGATCCCCGCCATCTCCCAGTGCCCCGTAGTCGTGTCCTTCCCGTTCGATTGCATCGCGCAACGACCGTAAGAGCCGCGCGGACTGTTCACCGCAGGCACGCCCGCAAGCGGGCGCACATTGCCGAGTCCGAGCGCCTGCAAGTTCGGCAGACGCACCGCGCGCGACGCGCAGATGTGGCCGAGCGTATCCGCCCCCGCATCGCCCCACGCGGCGGCATCCGGCATCTCGCCGATGCCGAGGCCGTCGAGCACGATTAAGACGATGCGATCAAAAAATTTGTTAGGTTGCATGAATTTTTGGCACTCTTTATCTCATTCGGTAGATATATGCGTCCTCAATAAGCACACCATTGATTACATTACGAGAGAATCTGATACCGTTTATTCCATCAGGAGTTTTCACAACACCTCGCAATAGTGCGATGAGAGGGTCTTGATTATCAACTACAGTTATGTCTTTAAGAGAAATTCCAGGTTGCTCCGAGGGCATTCTAGAAATGACTGATTGAATTTTTTTGTATGTCCATCGAGTTCCTTGCACTCTAACCTCAGGGCTAGCTACGATAAGTCGCCATGCGTTGCTTTCAGTTGTATAAAACCAAAGTGATGCATCAACGATCAAACGGGCATCGTCTAATCGGCGCGTCAGTTCTGCCCCGGCAGAAATCATCTCGCCTGACAGCGACTCCTTCACCACCATTTCTTTAACCATGGCAATATTCCATTCTTCCTACTTAAAGCAGCCGAGTGAAAATCTTTTGCCTTGCCTTCCGGGATGATACTTGCATAACGTGATTGCTCCGACCAGTCTTTAACAATCGTCCAGTTTAATTCAAAAGCAGGATTACTTTTACTTAGCTTTCTGTGCTCCGGCTCAAGTCCGGAAACACTGAGCAGCTTATTCAAATCGTGAGTATAAATGTCATTGACCAACTTTCGATCCGGAATATCGAAGCGCCTCATCTGTCTCGCGATGCGAGCCTTGAAAGCGCACTCTACCGCGTACCCCAGCAAGTAATAAGCTCCTTCATAGTTCCCGGTCAGAAGCAGAATCTTTGCCTCCAGAATCCTGAGTTTAGTGAGGTGCTGAAAATCGGCGCGATTCATAATCAACTCTTCGGCCCTTGATAGCCTTCGCGCGCTGAGACTTGCGCGCCCGCCTGCCCGCGCACTTCGACGCGGATGGCACGAAAGCGTCCGTCGCGCGCTTTATTGGTGGAGTAGTAGCCGAGGCTGTACTGCTTGCCGATGTCAGAGGCGATCTGGGCGAAGGCGGTGCGGGCGTCGCGCAAATCGAGGGCGTTGAAAATTTTGCCCCCTGATTCACGCGCGAGTTCCCCCATCTCGCGGCGGGCGAGTTGGTAGAGCGAGCGGCTGATTTGCATGCGCTCGAACGGTCCCATCTGGCAGAAGTTCGCGTAGTCTGCCACTTCGGCGCGCGGGTCGAAGACTTTGCGGTAGCGTTGCAGTTGCACGCCGGAGAGACTCAAACGCCCATCGTCCTGACAATCGCGCATCAATCGCTCTTCGACGAAATCTTCCGTGTTGACCCCGATGAAATAGGCGAGCGCGTTCGACTGGCGCAGCCGCGCACGCGCCTCCGGGTAGTCCGCATCGCTCGTCGAATCAACTCCGTCGGTCAGGGCGACCAGCGCGCGACGCCCGCGCAACTCCAGGCGCGGCGGTTCGCGAAAGACTTCCGCGACGATGCGTTCGAGCGCGTCGTAGAAGGGCGTGCCGTTGCTGGAGCCGATTGATTCGAGAGCCTGCCGGAGCGTCTCGCGGTCGTCCGTCAAAAGCGTCAACACTTCGACGGCGGCGAGTTTCGTCGCGCCGTCCCGCTCGGTGTTGAAGGCAAGTATGGCAATGCGGTCGCCGGGGCGCAAGGCATCGATAAAGAGATTAGCGGCGCGGCGGATGAGGCCGACTTCAGCGCGCGTAGAGCCGGACGTGTCGAGCAGGAGCGCGACTTCAAAAGGGGCGTCGGTCGTGATGAAGTTGGCAATGCGTTGCGGTTTCCCGTCTTCGTAGACGACGAAATTTTCGGCGCGTAAATTCGTCAGCCTTTGCCCCGCGCGATCCGTCACCGTGACGGGCACGGAGATGAGTTGCGTGTCCACGCGCACCACCTCGTCTTCGTCAACCTCTGCGGCAGCGGGGGGCGGAGGCACGGCGCGCGGCGTCTCTGTGGGAGGCGTTGCCGACCCGACACGGCGCGGTCGCTGCTGCTGCGGCGCGCTTTGCGTCGAACTTTGCGGCGACTGCGCGAAGGCAAATTCGACATAGCTGATGCGATGCGCCAGAAAGAGCAATACGGCGAGCGCCGCCAACTTCAGGTGCTTTTGATTTGAGGGATACTTCGACATAAACTTACACTTCACTTGCATCAATCGACGAATTCTAATATAGCTGCAAACCCTTGATGACCGGAAGGAGCGACAAGATGTCCGTTATCGGCAGACTCGATGAACAGGTTGAGGCAGTGATTATTTCACCGCTCAAGCACAGGCCCACGCCGGAGGGAAAACCATGTGCGGATGAACCCGACCAGACGCCCGCACCCCCTGAACCCGGCGCGGAGCCGGACGAAGGCGAAGTCGCCCCGCCGCTTCCCGTCTGGCTGCTGTAAACGGCAGTTCCAGTTCGAAGGCGGCGTGAGTTTGCGTCGGCGTCATCCACCGTGCCCGCGCTTTAGCGGCTCTTATTCAACTCTTTGGCGATGAGGCCGAGAATGATCAGGATAACGATGAGCGCCGGCACGCAAACCACCGCCGCAAAAATTCTCTACCTCGCGCCATGAAGACATAGGTGCTCACACTCGCGCCCACTCACCGGGGTTCCAAAACATTTTTCCATGCGTGCCGTTTGCGCCCAAAACTCTGAGTGGTGGGTCAGTTTGAAGTTACAACGCGGATGGGTAATGGTCTAGCAATCAAACTAACCCACTACCAAACTCTGAGGCTGCTTGACACCGCCGACAGGCATCTTTTAGGATGACTCTCGCTTTCGGATAACAAACGTCGAGGCTGTTTGTCACGAAGCGTTGGTCTTTGAAGCGGGCGTGAGAAGAAATTCCAAGCATTCGCGGAACCAGCCGCACGGTTTCGTAGAAGAGTCAATGCAAGATGCCTGGCTTACACCAGAGCATCTTCGCTAGAGGCACGTACTGTCAATGGTAGACGACCGCCCTTACAAGGCGGGGGTTGTGGGTTCGAGTCCCACCGTGCCTACTATTCAGCGACAGCGCGCTGCCTGAAGCGTCACCGCCCGCCGCAGTTCAAGTTTTGAAGTTTTCGCGGAGTCGTAGTTCAGTTGGTTAGAACGCCGGCCTGTCACGTCGGAGGTCGCGGGTTCGAGTCCCGTCGGCTCCGCCACTTCAAACCAGAGCGGTTGCCTTTTAATTAAGAGGCAACCGCTTTTTCAGTTTTGTGCAACCGCCCTTACAAATGTCTGGTCCGCGTCGCCAGCAGAAGATCGCGCTTTTCGCATACACCATCTGCTCGTCTTTAACTGGAACCTCGAAACTGAAAACTCGAAACCGTCCATCCCTATGATTCCCGTCTCAGAAGCCATTCGTATCGTCGAAGAACAAACCACGCGCCTGCCCGCCGAAGTGGTGGCCTTGACGCGCTCGCGCGGGCGAGCGCTGGCCGAAGATGTCATCGCCGACACGGACTCGCCGCCCTTCGACCGGGCGTTGATGGACGGCTATGCGGTACGCGCGGCGGATACGGCGGAAGCTACGGCGGGCGCGCCCGCGCGTCTGCGCATCGTCGGCGAAGCGGCGGCGGGGAGCGGCTGGCACAACGCTTTACGGGCAGGCGAGGCCGTGCGGATCATGACGGGCGCACCCGTACCCGCCGGCGCGGATAGCGTGCAGCAGGTCGAAGTAACGCGCGAGCTTGAAGGCGGAGCCGTGGTCGAAATCGAGCGGGCGGCGCAACCCGAACAGTTCATCACGAAACGTGCGACGGAGATCAGGCGCGGCGAAATCGTCCTACGCACAGGCGAGACGCTCAATGCGGCGTCGATGGCCGCGCTGGCTTCGTTCGGCTACACGCAGGTGCGCGTGGGCGCACGCCCGCGCGTGGCGGTTTTGGCGACTGGCACGGAATTGGTGGAGGTCGATAAACAGCCCGGCCCCGCTCAGATACGCGACTCAAATTCCTACTCGCTGCTCGCTTATGCGGAAGCCGCCGGCGCGCTCGTCGAGCACTTGCCCTTCGCCGGAGATGAAGAGGAACTTTTGCAACGCGTGATCGCGCGGAGTGCGAAGCGTGCCGATATGCTCGTCCTGTCGGGCGGCGTCTCGATGGGCATCTACGATTTCACGAAAACGGCTCTGCGGGCGCTCGGCGCGGAGATTTTTTTCGAGCGCGTCAGTCTCCGCCCCGGTAAGCCGACGGTGTTCGCGCGGCTCGGTCGAACGCTTGTGTTCGGGCTTCCGGGCAACCCCGTCTCCGTCTCCGTCACCTTCAATTTGTTCGCGCGCACGGCGATTCGCGCGATGCAAGGCGCGCAAGAGGCCGCTTTGGTGGAAGAACAGGCTGTGCTCGGACGAAGCGTGAAAGGCGCGTTGGAACGCGCGAGCTATCTCCCGGCGCAACTGCGGGCGGACGCCGGAGGCCGACTCATCGCGGAACCTTTGCGCTGGGGCGGCTCGTCCGATTTCGTCGCCTTCACCCGTGCGGACGCTCTCGTCATAGTCCCCCTGGGCGTCGCCACACTCGAGGCCGACATGGTTGTCCGCGTCGTGCGTTTACCCGCATAGAGGCGATCCTCAGGTCGTGGTAAAAGCGAAAGGCGTGCCCACGTTAAGCGGGCGCGCCTTTGTCAAATCGTTACTACTTTGAGAATTACATCTTCTTCATCATGCCGTCGCCGCCCGACATCATCTTATCGCCGGGCATCACGACGGTATCGATCACATGGATGACGCCGTTTGACTGGTACACGTCGGCAGTCGTCACCATCGCCGTGCCGCCTTTTCCGTCCGTCAGCATCACGCCGCCATTGTGCATGGTTGCGGTTAACATGCTGCCGTTCACCGTCGTGAAGGTGGCCTTGCCCTTGCCCTTCTTGATCGCCTTCGCGATGGCTTTGGAATCCATTCTTCCGGCCACAACGTGGTAAGTCAAGATACTGGTGAGCATCGCCTTGTTCTCAGGCATCACGAGCGTGTCAACTGTTCCGGCAGGCAACTTGGCGAAAGCGTCGTTGGTCGGAGCGAACACAGTGAAAGGGCCTTTGCCCGACAATGTCTCAACCAGACCGGCGGCCTTGACGGCGGCAACCAGCGTCGTATGAATTGGTGATTCAACAGCATTTTCGACGATGTTCTTGGTCTTGAACATCGCGGCGCCGCCGACGGTGGGATTACCGTTTTTCTTCATCATCTTGTCATCATTCATCTGCGCCGAGGCAGTCGCACCGGTCATGCCGAGCGCCGCCATACAGAGCATCAATGTCAGGAGGGTCTTCTTCATCTATTTTGTCCTTTCGAGCTTCGATTCTTGGAAAATGTTACCGATGACACATCTTTACGCAGGCTACGGCAATTGGATACCGGCTCCCGCTCTTAAACATGCTGTCGGAGAGAAATATTTCGCCGCGCAAATCTTTCGGTGTAGTATCGCGCGTTCGGTTTATTTACGCAACCACGAGTCACAACGGATTGCACCTTGAACAGATAAAATTGTGGACGGGCTCTTGCTAACTCTTCGCGTTTTGATGTTTAGTCTGTTCGCATGGAAGAATCTTTTGAAACGCCCGAACGTGACGCCGCGCCAGTGCAAGGAATCGGGACGGCTGCGGAAACCGGACGCGAAGCCATGGCGTTGGCGCATGAAGCCATTCATGAGACGGTGGCACGGGTGCTCGGCGCGCAGGCGAAGCGCGGACTCCTGCTCGACGTGCCGGCGGGCGAAGGCGCGCTCGCCGCAAGACTCCTGCGCGCAAATTTCGACGTTCATTGCTGCGATCTGTACCCGGAGATTTTTCGCCTGTCCAAAGTCGAGATCAAAAGCGGCGACCTGTCCGGCACACTTCCCTACACGGACGAATCGTTCGATTTCATCACCTGCGTCGAAGGTTTGGAGCACATCGAGAATCCGCAACAAGCGATCCGCGAATTCAGTCGTCTGCTCGGCGCGGGCGGGCAACTGATCGTCACCGTGCCCAACATCCTCAACATCGAAGAGCGCGTTAAGTGGCTGCTCCACGGCTACACCTCACACTTCAAACCGCTGTCGCGCGAAGCCGTAGCCTGTGTGCGCCGACAGTTGGGCGCGATGGAGGAAGTGGCCTTGCACATCAATCCCATTTCCTACGCCGAACTTCGTTACACGCTCGAAAAGTACAACTTCAGGATCGAACGACTCTACCGCGATAAGCCGAAACGTCACCTCTGGCTCTACTGGCCGCTCGTCGCCGCGATCCGCCTCCTCGCGCGTTTCACGCCCGCACACAAACAGCGCGAACGTTGGACACGGGAACTGCAATCCGACGAAATCCTGCTCGGCGGCAACACTTTGATCGTTCACGCCGTCAAACAACCGGGCATATGAATAAACTTTCTCATCTCGACGAACAGGGACGCGTAAAGATGGTGGACACAAGCGCGAAGGAGGCGACCGTCAGGCGTGCCACCGCCTCGGCTCGCGTCTTGATGTCGGCGGAGACGGTCGAGGCGGTGCGTGCCGGGCGCACCCCAAAAGGCGACCCACTGGAGCCGGCGCGACTCGCGGGAATCATGGCCGCCAAACGCACCGCGGAACTGATCCCGCTTTGCCATCCGCTGCCGCTCACGCACATCGAGGTGCGCGCCGAAGTGCAAGACTCCGGCGTCTATCTCGAAGCCGAAACCGCGACGCGCGCCGAAACCGGCGTCGAGATGGAAGCCCTAACCGCCGCCTCGGTCGCAGCCCTGACCATCTATGATATGTGCAAGGCGTTGGACAAAGCGATGACGATCACTGAGGTCAGGCTGGAACGAAAGACGGGCGGCAAGTCAGGCGACTACAGGCGGAAGGCAGAATTAATTGATGAGGCACGCGGAACTTAACATTTGCGCGCGGCGTTTATAGTTGTGCTTCCGGCGCGCTCGCCGCGGGGTTTGAGTTTTACTTTTACCTTTGCCCGCCCTTCGTCGTAGAATGAACGCACCGGAGGCCGAACATGTGGCAATTTGTCGAGCGGAGATTTTAAGATGAAAATGATGAAAGTGAAGATCGCACACGATGCGCGCCCGCAGGCGCGGACGCTGCTCATCGCCACGCTGATCACGCTGGCGCTCTGGTTCATTCCCTACGCGAGCGTCTTAACTTATCCCTTCCGCCTCTTCGTGACTTTCATCCACGAAGGCGGGCACGCGCTGGCCGCCGTCTTGACCGGGAGTTCCGTGCGCAGTTTGAGCGTGGCGATTGACGCGAGCGGATTGACCGAGACGCTCACGCCCCAAGGCTCTTTCTTCACGCGCCTGTTTATCTCAAGCGGAGGTTATCTGGCTGCGATTCTCTTCGGCGCGTTGTTGCTCCGGTTGATTCGCCATCAGGTTAAAGCGCGTGTCGTGCTCGTCGGTTCCGCCGCCGTCATCCTCGGTCTGACCATCATTTTCGGTTTCATCGCACCCCTCACAAATCTTTCGTTGCAGCCGTTCACAATTATTTCCGGCGTCGCCATCTCGCTCGCACTGCTGGCGGCGGCGAAATATGCGGGCTTGCGCGCGGCCAACTTTCTCGTCGGCTTTCTCGCCGTGCAATGCGTCTTGAACGCGGTCTTTGATTTGAAGAACGTGCTCTGGATGTCGGTCGCGTCCGATGCGCAGACCGATGCCATGAACATGGCAGAGGCCACTGGCATTCCGGCGATCATCTGGTCGCTCATCTGGATCGGCATCGCCGTTCTCATTCTCTCGACGGCGATGCGCGCCTATGCCGTCAGCCGCACGCGCCCGAGCCAACCCGATCTCCCATTTGAAGACCCGCTCGAAGTTTAGAGACGAACCAGAAGTGAGCACGACATTCGAGAGGCCGCCGGACGATACAGAAGCCTTCGCGCTGCTGACTTCCGGCGGCCTCGATTCATCCACCATAACCACACACGTCCACACGCTCGACATGCTTCCGCTCGGCGCGCACCTCATTTTGCGCTGCCGTAAAGACTGGCGCACGGCTACCGTCGTCAGGGTTGGGCTCGATAAAATCACGCTCTCCGTGAGTTCGCCCACAGGCCGCACCTACCGCTTACGCCGCCCGCCCGATGTCCCGCTCGCCTTCGACGGCGCGATTCCCTTGCTCGGCGAAAGCATTTCCTCCTGGCGCGCCGGTCTCGCGCGCTATGATGTGCGCTGGTAGTTGCCCTACGAGGCCACTTCTCGCTTGACCCCGCCCCTAGGCGTTCGCATTTCGTCTTCATCAAGAATCGCGTTATCATGGGTGTTTCGCCATCATGTGAAATAGCTCGCTATAGCGTGCTGGCGATGACGTGAAGCATGACAGAAGAAGCCATCATCGTGCGCGGGGCGCGCGTCAACAATCTAAAGAACGTAAATTTCAGCATCCCCATCGAGCGGCTGACGGTCGTGACGGGTGTGAGCGGTTCGGGCAAATCTTCGCTCGCCTTCGACACAATCTATGCCGAAGGGCAGCGGCGCTATGTCGAATCGCTGTCGTCTTATGCGCGGCAGTTTCTCGAACGCATGGACAAGCCGGATGTTGACGAGGTGCGCGGCATCCCTCCGGCCATCGCCATCCGGCAAAAAAATTCCACGCGCAACCCGCGCTCGACCGTCGGCACGCAGACCGAAGTTTACGATTATCTGCGACTGCTTTACGCGCGCGTCGGCACGACTATCTGCCGCGTCTGCGGGCGCGAGGTGAATAAGGACTCACCTGATTCCGCCGCAGAGGACATCCTCTCGACGCTCGCTGAAGGCACGCGCTTCTACGTCCTCTTCCCCGCCGAAGCGGGCGTCCGCGTCGAATCGGCGAACGGCAACGGGATGGGCAAAAAGAGCGGCAAGGGACGCCAGAAGAAGAACAAATCTGAGATTGAAACAATCGCACTCAGCCGCCAGTTGGTCACGGCGCATGTGATGAGCTTGATGCAACGCGGTTTCACGCGCCTCTACAGTCGCGGCGAGACGATTGAACTGCGTTCGCCGGACGACTACACGCGCTCTGATTTCGACGAAGTTTATGTGCTCGTGGATCGCCTCGTGGCGCGGGCGGACGTGCGCAGCCGCCTCATTGATTCGCTCCAGACCTGCTTCATCGAAGGCCACGGCAACGCGTTCGTCCAGATGGCGGAGGTGGAAGAACCGCGCACTTTGAAATTCTCCGAACGTTTCGAGTGCAAGTACGACGGCACCATTTATGCCCAACCGGAGCCGCGCCTGTTCAGTTTCAACAATCCGTTCGGCGCGTGCCCGACCTGTCAGGGCTTCGGCAACACCATCGGCCTCGATCTCGATCTGGTCATTCCGAATCCGCTGCTGAGCCTCGACGAAGGCGCGATTGAACCGTGGACCAAGCCGCAGCACGAGTGGGCGTTGACGGAACTCAAACGCTTCTGCCGCGCCGAAAGCATCCCGACCGACACGCCCTACGCCGAACTCACGCGCGCACAGCAGCGCGCCATCACCGAAGGCAAGGGACACTGGGGCGGAGTGCAGGGCTTCTTCGCGTGGCTGGAGACGAAGAAATATAAATTGCATGTGCGCGTCTTTCTCGCCAAGTATCGCGGCTACACGCGCTGCCCCGAATGCCACGGCGGCAGACTCCGGCAAGAGGCACGCGATGTGCGCGTCGGCGAGCGGACGCTTCCCGAAATCTGCGCGCTGCCGGTGAAAGAGACGGCAGTATTTTTTGAGACGCTCGAACTCTCGGACGAGCAGACGGCCATCGCCGACAAGGTGCTGTTTGAAGTGCGTCGCCGTTTGCGCTTCCTCGTCGATGTCGGCCTGGACTACTTGACGCTCGACCGTCTCGCCGCGACGCTTTCGGGCGGCGAGGCGCAACGCATTCAACTCGCCACCAACCTCGGCTCCGCGCTCGTCGGCGCGCTCTATGTTTTGGACGAGCCTTCCATCGGCCTGCACCCGCGCGACAGCGAACGCTTGATTCGTCTGCTCCACAACTTGCGCGATATCGGCAACACCGTCCTCGTCGTCGAGCACGACCCCGACATGATGCGCGCCGCCGATCACATTCTCGATGTTGGCCCGGCGGCGGGCGAACTCGGCGGGCGCATCGTCTTTGAAGGCGACTTCGCCGGGCTGTTGAAAGACTCTGCGACGCTCACCGGCAAATATCTGCGCGGCGAAGCGGAGATCAAAGAACCGAAGCAGCGGCGCACGGTGAAGAAAAAGAGACTCGCGGTGCGCGGCGCGACCGAACATAATTTGCAGGGCATCGATGTCGAGATACCGCTGGAGATGTTCGTCTGCATCACGGGCGTGTCGGGTTCGGGCAAATCGACGCTCGTGCATGATGTGTTGTACGCGGGTTTGAAGAAGGGGCGCGGCGAATGGCAGGGGCACGTCGGCGCGTTTCAAAAACTGGAAGGCGGACAGCAGATCGATGATGTGGTGCTCGTCGATCAATCGCCCATCGGGCGTACCCCGCGCTCAAATCCCGTCACCTACATCAAAGTTTACGACGGCATCCGCGAAGTCTTCGCCGCGACGCGCGAGGCGCAGGCGCGCGGCTTCGATGCGTCCTATTTTTCCTTCAACGTGCCGGGCGGGCGTTGCGATGTGTGCGAAGGCGACGGCACCGTGACGGTCGAGATGCAGTTTCTCGCCGATGTGGAATTAATCTGCGAAGAATGCAAAGGCACGCGCTTCAAGTCGAACGTCCTTGAAGTGCGGTATCGCGGCAAGAACATCAAAGACGTGCTCAACATGACCGTGCGCGAGGCTCTCACTTTCTTCCGCGACGTGAACAAGATCGCGAATAAATTGCGCGTGCTCGACGAAGTCGGCCTCGGCTATTTGCGGCTCGGCCAATCGGCGACCACACTTTCGGGCGGCGAAGCGCAGCGCATCAAACTCGCCGCGTATCTCGCGAAACGCACGGCGGCCAAAACGCTCTATATCTTCGATGAGCCGACGACCGGCCTCCATTTCGACGACATCAACAAACTGCTCGCGGCTTTTCGCACCCTCGTCGAAGCGGGCGGCTCGCTTCTCGTCATCGAACACAATCTCGACGTGATCAAGACCGCCGACTACCTCATCGACCTCGGTCCAGAAGGCGGCGGCGCGGGCGGGCGGATCGTTGCCACCGGCACGCCCGAAGAGGTCATGGCGGTCGAGGAATCGCACACGGGTCGTTTTCTCAAAGCGCATCTGGCACGCGAACACGGCCACCGCCGTAACGTCGGGTAGGACTGCGGAAATTATGTATCAGCTTCGTGGGGCGCGAATGACGTTTGAGATCAGGCCGAGGCGCGCGAGCAGGCGGATAACGTAGCCGGAGAAGTCCACTTGATACCAGCGCCAGCCGTGCATGGCTGAGGCGGGGCGGGCGTGATGGTTGTTGTGCCAGCCTTCGCCGAGCGTGAGCAGGCCGAGCCACCACACGTTGCGGCTTTCGTCGCGGGTCTGGTTGGGGCGTGTCCCCCAGATGTGGCAGACGCTGTTGATACACCAGGTGAAATGCCAGAGACACAGCGTCCTGAAGATTGTGCCCCAGAGCACGCCGCGCCAACCCGCCACCGCGTAGCAAAAAAGCGCGGTCAGAAACCACGGCAGGGTGAAGAGCACTCCCTCATCCAGCACGCGCATCCAACGGTCCCGCCCGGAAACATCCGGCACGAGTTCGCGGTAGTCGCTGCCCTCCTCCGCGTCCACGCACATGATCCAGCCCATATGTGAATAGAAGAAACCTTTGATCGGCGAATGCGGATCGCCCTCCTTATCGGTCATCTGGTGGTGCCGCCGGTGGATGCGCGTCCACCGAGCAGGCCCGCCCTGCAAGGCCGCCGCGCCGAACCAGGCGAGCAGGCGTCGCATCCAGCGCGGGCACACAAAACCGCGATGCGTGAGCAGGCGGTGATAACCGATCCCGATGGCGAAAGTCGTGGCTAAGTACAGGCCCAGAAAAAGGGCGAGGTCAACGGGGCGCGGCCAGTACCGGAAACAGAAAAGTCCGCAGACATGTAACCCGATGACGAGGATACTATGAGTCCAATTAATGCGAGACACCGCACGCGCGGGAGATACGAGGGCAAGATCGCGAGAGTA
The DNA here is from genome assembly GCA_051006195.1 of Pyrinomonadaceae bacterium. GTDB lineage: Bacteria > Acidobacteriota > Blastocatellia > Pyrinomonadales > Pyrinomonadaceae > JAIVJZ01. The sequence goes on along the minus strand of JBPCIP010000068.1, from coordinate 30,716 downwards.
TTCTTTGAGCACCGATATTTCCTTCAAGTTCTTTGAGCATGTAGCACAATCCACTATACACGCGCGCCAAGCGCAACAACCAATCGCCAACCGGCGCGTCGCCGACGTTTCCGCTCAAGGCCGCCGGGCGGCATCATTCTTATTCAAGATAGTGTTCTCCCAACTTCGTCTGCAATGCGACGGGGACGGATTCCCAACTTGCGAGGGAAAGGATTCTGAGCGTCAGGTGAGACGGGTACACGCGCGAACTGTGCCAGCGCCCGTGTTCATCCTCGTAGTGCCAGCGATAATACGGGCCGTCCGCGCGGCGACTGTAGAACACGCGCTGGCCGCTGCACGCGTCCGTGCCGACGGGATTGATATAAACTCTCAATCCGTTCATGACTCACCGGCCTCATCCCGGTACCGGCGTAAGAGTTCCGCGAGGAACGGCGACTCATCGAAAGGCGGATGAGCGTGTTGCGCGAGCAGGGCACCGACCAATCGCCGGTAGGTGGGCAGCATCTGCCCTGTGTGGTAATCATCGCCGTGCTGGTCCGGTTCGATGCCGGCTTTGCACAGTCGCCAGTAGACGGCGCGGATGAGCACCGCCTCGCCGCTCAAACTGCCGCGCCCCGTCAGAACGCCGGCGCGGTCGCGCCACACGCCGTCGCACAGTTGCTCAAACGCCTCTGCGTTGATGACGGTCATCGCTATTTATCCGACTTCACTTGTGCGCCGTTGCCGTCCTTTGGCTCATCCTTGTCAGTAGTGGTGAAAGAAACGAGTCCCTGTCTGACTTCTTCAAGGGCGATGCTGGTATTACGACGCTTGAGCGGGTCGGCTTCGATTCGTGGGACTGCGCCGTGCAGGAGCTGCTTGGTTCTCAAAGCCGCCACGACGATCAGGCGAAACCGCGAATCGATGCCCGGCCATTCCTCCCCGTCCAGGAGGACGGCGGACTTGTGATTAGTGAGTTGATCTGTTTCATTCATAAGATGCTCCGACTTTCGCATGGTGTGTCTGCGGACAAAATTGAATTGCAGCGAAAGACAATTACTTCAGACTGTCGTTAAAAAACTTTGAGTAGATAATAAATGGTCATCCCGGCGACCGCCGTGATGCTGACGAAGTGTTTCCAATTCATCCTCGATTGATGGCAGTAAGGACATGTGATGTCCCACCAGTGTACTTCGCCCGCACATCCATGGCGATACTCTTTCATCTCAGACCTCTTTCTACCTTGAACCCTGCTCGCGCGATGCGGCAACGCCGTCCTTGTTATGCTTGTGTGGATGTCATCGCCCAACCCGTCCCGGCGCAAGTCAGGCACGCATTGGCGACATTACGCTTTCCGCGACCTGCACATGGCCGACATTGGTCCGCCGGCTGAATCACTGAGACCTTGCCCTTCCCGCCACAAACCAGACACGAGATGATGCGACTGACGGAGAAGGCCGACTGCCCCGTTCCCGCACACCAAGCACATCTCTCCAGCGCGTAGCTTCTTCGCGGCGCGCTCATCTGCCGCTACTCCGCCCCAGCAGGCGAGGGCAAGCGGGATATGGGCTTCCCAAAGGATTATGTCCGCGCTCAACCGCAGAGCACGGGCGGCGACATATTTTCGCGTGATTAATGAGTGGTTCAAGTGTAGGAATCAGGAGCCTCCTCGGTGATGGTCGCGTCGAAAAACAACAGACGGCAGGAGGAGAAGTGCAGCGCGCGCGCATCCTGATGTCGAGAGTCTATGTTGCTAAAGAACAACCGGAAAATTACGAGCGAAAGTATACCATAGATGGCGCAGTTGGATGCTCTCATGCGGGTGCGCGGCACTGAAGCGATAACTTACCGCCGCACGAGACTGGCAACCACGGCCACCAGTTCGGCCAATTCAACCGGCTTCGGCACATGCATTTGATAGCCCGCCATCAGGGCGCGCAAACGATCCTCACCGCGCGCGTAAGCCTCAGCGCGACGGCTGGCGTTTTGCGCCCCCGTCAAGATTTAGACAAAACGAGACCGCCTACGTTTGTCACAGCATAATTTTTCGATTTCAAGGGGAGCGCCGAACAAAGTAGCACAGAGAGTTCTGACTGCGCAGAGCAAAATTTCAAACGAGAATAAATGCTGCTCCCTGGAAAGCAGAAAAGTCGGGCGGCGTTAAACCGTCCCGACTTTTCTGCTTGTCTGTGCCTTCGGTCGAGGCGCTTACCTGCGCTTCCTCTCTTCGCTCTCGGCGCGCAAATTGTTCGTGACGGAGAAGACCCCCGGCACGTTGTTGGCGGCGAAGTACGCGAGTTGTTTATCCATCTCGTTGGCGACGACGCCTTCGAGCGTCACATGTCCGCCTTTGACCACGATGTGGACAGAGGGATTCGACCCCAACGCGTAACGGTAGAGACCACCCGCGTTGAAGATGCTGCGATAAGCCTGCGCGCGAATCCGGTCGTCGAAAGGTGAGAGCGGCAACACTTCGATGTTGTTGACGACGCGCGCGACGCCCTTGAGTTTCGCCACCCGCCGTCCCGCGTCCGCGCGCGTGGACGGGCGAACCACCTGCCCGGAAAGCGTCACCGTGTCGCCTTCAACCTGATAGGCGAGGTTATCGAACACGCCGTAGTAGGGCAGCGTGACGAGTTCTTTGCGGATGCGCTTCTGCACCTGCTGCCGCTCCAGCCCCTGCCCGGATTTTGTGGACGGTGTCGCGGCAAACGACGATAACGACGAAGTCGCCAGCGTGAAGAAAAGCGCGAACGCGACGAGCCTGCCTTTAATCGTTTTCATGATTTTTGTTCCCATTTTATTCCCCTTGTGAATTTCTGTCGCCTAAGTTTGTGATGCTCATTCGATGCTCGAAAAAGGTTAATAGTGGCTTACCGTGTCGAGCCTTAGACCGCGTCCGCACTGGCTCAAGAGGCCGAAATCATGCTGTAGCTCGCGTTTTTTTTTGCTATTGTGAGACACTGTGCGAGCAGGAGGTGGCGGGTGATGGCATCGGCTTGGGAACTGGGCGGGTTGACGTGGAAAGAACTCGGGCGACGCGTCTGGCGCGAAATCTACGAGGGCGATTTGCTGACGCGCGCGGCAGCTTTGTCCTACTACTTTCTGCTCGCGCTCTTTCCCCTCCTGCTGTTCCTCATCGCCATGCTCGGATATTTCGCGGAAGCGGGCACGGAGTTGCGCCGGGACATGCTGCGTTATCTCTCGACAGTCATGCCGCGTTCGGCTTCGACCCTGATCCGCACCACCGTCGATGAGATCACGCAGAACACGGGCAGCGGCAAACTGTCGTTCGGATTACTGGCGGCCTTGTGGGCGGCCTCTTACGGCATGGGAGCCATCAGCGAGACGTTGAACGGCGCTTACGGCGTGAGAGAATCGCGCCCGTGGTGGAAGGTGAAATTGACGGCCATCGGCCTCACGATTGTCATCGCCGTCCTGACCATCACCGCGTTGGCGCTCGTGCTCTACGGCGGGGACATCGGCGAAGGGTTGGCGACCCGTTTAGGTCTCAGCGAAGCCTTCACGCTGGCCTGGAAGATTTTACAGTGGCCGATTGTGCTGGCCTTCGTGCTCTTCGCCTTCGCCCTCATCTACTTTTTCGCGCCAGACCTCTATGATCAAAAGTGGTCATGGATCACGCCGGGGTCGCTGGCGGGCGTCGGGCTCTGGCTGCTCGTCTCCTTCATCTTCCGCCTCTACCTGCGCTACTTCGACAACTACAGCATGACTTACGGCTCGCTCGGCGCGGTCATCATCCTGATGCTCTGGTTTTACCTGACCGGCTCCGCCATCCTGATCGGCGGCGGCGTCAACGCCGAGATCGAAAACGCGGCGGCTGACGCGGGCGAACCCGGAGCCAAACGCCACGGCAGAAAAAGTCCCCCACCCGAACCAACGCAGGAGGCGGGCAAGACGCAGGCGAGCTGACCTGAACAAGAACCTCCCCGCTCGTCCACGTTGACACTTTTCCGGCATGAAACAGATACCCACCCATACACAAATCTCCGTCTGCGTCGTCGTCTTTCGCCACGCGCGAGACGATTTTGGAGCCAGCTTTCTCACATTTGAGCGATACCAATTTACGAAAAATTGTATTGACGTGTGAATTTAATGAAGGCATAATCGGCTTGCCGTAAAACTTCTCTTGATGTAACCCTCCCCAGACTACGTCAATCCAACTCTCAATGTAGTTATCGAATCCTCAAAACCTCTCAGGAAAAAAAACATGAAAAAACCTTCGACACTACTTTCGCTGATTTTAATCCTCTGCGTTGCGCTTGTGTGCAGCGTGGTCCTCGCCATGGCTCAAACCACCGTTCCTCGCGCAGTTCGTCTTGGAGGAGCGACCCTCGCCCCCGTTGAGATCAAAGCCGCTCTCAGTCAAGGCGGAAGCTTGCCGGATAGCGCAACGCTCACCGTCTCGGTCGCAACTTCGACGCTTGTTGTCAACAACACCGTAGCCCGGGTTGAACTGACGGAAGATAGTAATCCCTCCGGCATCGGTTACACCGTGTCGGGCGGCAGTCTTGATAACGGGCGAACCTATGAGACGACTCTGGAAGGCGGCGGCAATAGTAAAACGCTGACCTACACAATAAAAGCGGCAGCGGCTAACAACAACGCTGGTTCAGTGCAGTTCAGAGTCAATCTCAGAGCGGCCACTAATCCTCCGAATACACCGCCTCCGCCAGCCACGCTCGAAAATCCCACCACCCTCACTCAAGGATTACTTCTCACCTTCAAGAGGGAGGAAGTCGCTTACAATGACCCGTGCTTTGACCCTGAATTGATCGCCTTCTGTGAAGCTTACGGAGGAGTATGGAAGCGTTGCGGGTGCTACTCGCCGATTGTGGTGGATGTCGAGGGCAACGGATTCAATCTCACTAATGCGCAGGGCGGGGTGGCCTTCGATATCACCAGCGACGGTCACAAGGAGCGCATTGCGTGGACGGCTCCCGCTTCGGATGATGCCTGGCTTGCGCTCGACCGCAATGCCAACGGAACCATCGAACTCGGCGCGGAACTGTTCGGCAATTACACGCCGCAACCGTTATCAGAGAATCCGCATGGATTTCTCGCCCTCGCGGAGTTCGATCAACAGAGAGACGGCGGTAACGGCGATGGCGTCATAGACAGTAACGATGAGGTCTTCGAGCGATTGCGATTGTGGCAGGATCGAAACCACAATGGCATCTCCGAAGCCGACGAACTGAAGACGCTGCCCGAACTCGGTTTGGTCTCAATAGACCTCGACTACAAAGAGTCCAGGAAGACCGACGAGCACGGCAACCAATTCAGATATCGGGCAAAGATCAGAGCCGCCAGAGGCACGAATATTACACGCTGGGCGTGGGATGTGTTCTTAGTTTCCGGTCAGTAATACCTTTAGCTTAAGTTCCCCAAAGTAAGCCACCCGCCGGTCACACGGACCGGCGGGCGGTAATACGCTGCATTCGAGCATGCTACGGGCGGAGTGCTGATTGAAAGCTATTGACGGCAAAGTTAAATGTAGACTTCTACACCTTATCGTCAAGGGCAAGTGCTCAACGTCCGCCTTCGGTCTCCGGCTTTCTCGACATCAACGCTCTGTCCCTTCACCTTCGAGTTGTTTTCGCGCGGCGGCGCGTTCTTCCCGGTCCTCTGCGTCGGCCTGCGGGTAGCGCAGCTTCATGGATTTCAACTTGGCGACCACCAGATCGGCGACCACCAGCGCGCTGAACCAACGGTGGTCGGCGGGGACGACGTACCACGGGGCGTCCCGCTTGCTCGTCTGCGTTAATGCATCCTCGTAAACCCTCATGTATTCGTCCCAATGTGGCCGCTCTTGAATATCGTTCACGGAAAACTTCCACTTTTTCTCCGGTTCGTTGAGCCGTTCGAGCAGCCGCTCGCGCTGCTTCTCTTTCGAGAGATGCAGGAAGAACTTCATCACATGGAAGCCGTTCTCCGTCAAATACTGCTCGAAGTTGTTGATCTGCGCGAAGCGTTGCCCCCAGATGTTCTTCGCGTTGCGGATGCGCGGGGGCAACTGCTGGTCTTCGAGTCGTTCGGGATGGACGCGCGTCGAGATCACTTCCTCGTAGTAGGAGCGGTTGAAGATGCCGAGTTGGCCGCGCTTGGGCAGTTGCCGGATGAAGCGCCACAGGTAATCGTGCTTGTGTTCGACTTCTCCCGGTTTCTCGGCCATCGCCACGGTGCAGCCCTGCGGGTCGATGCTCGCCATGACGTGCTTGATCGTGCCGTCTTTGCCCGCCCCGTCCATCGCCTGAAAGATGAGCACGAGCGCCTCGGTCTCCTGCGCCATCAGTTTGTCCTGATAGGCGGCGAGCCTCTCGCAGTCCGCCCGTATTTTGGCTGCCGCCTCCTGTTCGTCGGCAAACTCGCCGGTAAAAGCGGGGTCGTAGTTTTTCAGCCGCACCCGTGTGCCCTGCGGCACGAGGAAATTTCGTTGGTTCATTCGGATTTTATGTTCCTTTCTTATCCGCACTCTACGGTCACTCCAGGACAGAATGATGACCTTCATTTCAAGAAACTGTGACGGGCCGCAGGCGCAGATTTACTCCGGCTGAACACGAGATTAATTGATTCGGCTGAGGAAGCGTCGGGAGACTATCGATAGGTGCAGCGCGCACAAGGCAAGACCGATCAATGCCCCGGCGAAAAGGCGATAAGAGAACGCGATCAAGGTGAAGAACAGAATGATGCTCAAGCCCGCCCAACGAGGCCACGCATTTGGTCGCCACGGTCGCCGCAGCAGGCTGAAGAGCAAAAGGCTCGCCGCAAACCATCCGGCGAAGTTGCTCACGGGGATGCCGTAGTAAACGCCCCGCTCGAACCAACGCCAGTAGCCGAGTTGATTCGCGGCCAGTGGGTCGATGACGAGATCAATCGCGGTCATCCACGCGGCGGCGGCGGTCGGTTCAAGCCAGACGGGCGTATTCACCGTCGCGAACATCTGCTTCACATACGCTACCAGCGTCATCCACGCGAAGGCCATCACGATTGGCACGCCGAACAGCGTCGGCTGCAACACCCCCGTATAAGCATACCGCCCGAAGGGCACGCCGTAACTCACGCCGCACACTTCGACGAGCAATCCCAGCAGCGCGACGAACAGGAGTTTGAGCAGATCGCCCCGCGAAGCGGTCGAGCACAAAACGATCAACCCGGCGAGCGTGAGGAAGGCGGAGGCGATCCACTGTTGCGACGCGGAAACCGCACCGATGAACAAATAATGGCTCACCCCGCCGACCCACAGGACGGCGTACAACATGACGAGGACAGCGATCACCATGCGCCGCCCTGAATTCGCGCGAATCGCGCCGGTCGCAGTGCCCTCAGCAACAGGAGAAGTAGACATCATCTCTCGTATTTTTCGACGAGCGCGCTCGTAATTTTGGCGGAGAGCAGCACGGTCGGAGTGCCGCCGCCGGGATGCGTGCTGCCGCCGACATAATAGAGACCCTGAAAGTGCGCGTCTTTGTTCGGCGGGCGCAAAAAAGCCTGACGCCAGCCGTGCGAATGCGTGCCGTAGATCGCGCCGCCCGGCATCGCATAAGTCCCGGCGAGGCGGCGAGGCGTCCACACATCCGACACCGCCACCGCGTCCGCCGGAATGTCGGGGAAGCCGCCTTTCGCCAGCTGCGCGAAGACGCGTGCGCGGGCTTCCGCGATGTTGTTATCGTCCCAATCATCTCCATCATTGGCCGGAGCGTTCGCCATCACGAAGAGCGTCTCGCCCTCCGCCGGAACGAGCGAGCGGTCGCTGCGGCTCGGCGCGCTGACGTAGACGGTCGGCTCATCGGGGAAACGCCGCTCGTCGAACAACTGCGAGAACTCGCGCCGGTAATCTGACGAGAAGTAAACCGCGTGATGCGACAACTGCGGCAACGCGCGTTTGAGGCCGAGCAGAAAGACCAACCCGGACAGCGACCGCGTGCGCGACGATGACAGCGGCGCGACTTCTTTGGATTGCAACATGGCCTGCGTCATGGCGACATCGCCGTTCATCACCACCACGTCCGCCGCGAGACGCATGCCGCCCGCGAGTTCGACGCCGCGCACTCTTCCCCCCGCGTGCTCGATCCGCTCGACCTTCGCGCCCGAAAGCAACGCGACGCCCGTCCTCTGTGCCAGCGCGCAGAGGCTTTCGACGAGACGGTAGAGACCGCCCTTGATGTGCCAGCCTCCATAGGCATATTCGACATACGGAATGACCGCGAGCGTCGCCGGAGATCGATACGGCGATGAGCCGACGTAAGTCGGGTAGCGGTCGTAAAGTTGCCGGAGGTGCGGGCTTTTGAAATGCGCCGCGACGCTGCGGTGATAATTGCCCCACGCGTGGCGCAGCGGCATGTGTCGCATCGCCTTGAGCGAACGCAGATCGGGCGCATCTCTTGGGCGGCGGCGAAAGAAAGTCTCCTGCGAAACTTCAAAAAGCCGCGCCCCCAGTTTCATGAAACGAAAGAAGCCATCCACGTCGCGCGGCTCAAGTTGGCGAATAATTGCCAGCCAGTCGGGCAGATAGGAAGAGTAGTGGAAGCGGGTTCCGTCGTCATAGACGTACTCGGCGAGCGGGTGCATGGGGACCAGTTCGATGTGTTCCTCAAGTCGGCTGCCGATTGCCTCGAACAATTCCGCAAAGACCCAACGCATCGTGATCAGAGACGGGCCGGTGTCGAAACGAAAGCCGCCTTGCTCCCAACGATTCATCTTGCCGCCGAACGTTAATCCCTGCTCGCAGACCGTGACCTGCCAATTTGCGCGACTCAAACGCAAAGCCGTCGCCAACCCGCCCAAACCACCGCCGATGACGACCGCTCTCTTTGATTTCATTCCGGACATCGATTGACCGGGTCGCCCTTGAGCAGTCGCACCCGGCTCAAGTTAAATTTCCGCCCCTGTTTTATAGCGACGGCCTTTCCATTCAACGCCCTGCCCGTTCCCCCGGCATCTCCACCATGACGAAAGACCGAGCGCGAGCAGAATCGCTTCGCCCGCCGGATGCAGCAGCACAGACCACCACGGATGTCTGAACCGCACGGCCAGCACCGCCCGCATCAAGAGCACGCACAGGGCGATCATAATTATGACCGGGCCGCCCGTGATCTTCATGGTCCACGGCGCGAAAACGAACGGCAGGAGAAACAACGTCAGGTGCAGCGCGATGAACATCCAGAAGCTTTGCGGGCGACGAAAAGCGGGAAAGAAGTTTTTTTGAAACCCGCTCCAGATTTCTCCGAACGAGCGATACATCCGCACCCGGACGATGCCCTGCCCGTCCAGACACAAGCCCGCGTGCCCGCGCGCACGCCACAGTTGCGCCAGCCGCACGTCTTCAAAAAGCTGGTCTCTGACCTCGCCGTGCCCACCGACGAACGCGTAGGTCGAGCGATGTACGAGCAGGCACGCGCCGTGCGCGAGCGCGAGCGAAGCGTCGTCGCGTTTGAGCGCGAGCGGCGCGGGATAAAGGGTGAAGACGACAAAGTTGAGCAACGGCATCAAAGTTTTTTCCCAGAAGCCGACGAGTTCCAGCGCAGGCCAGCAGGAGAGCAAAGTGAGACGGCGGCGCTCGGCCTCCGCGAGCATGCGCGCCGCTGCCCCATCGGCTAAACGCGCGTCGGCATCGAGAAAGAGTATCCACTCGCCGCGCGCCGCCCCGGCCAATTGCGCGCACGCGAACGTCTTGCCGCACCAGCCGGTGGGCAGCGGCGCGCTCGCCACGAGGCGCACGCGCCGCTCACGCCTCGCATATTCTTCAACTATCGCGGGAGTTTTGTCCGTCGAGTGATCGTCGTAGACCAGAATTTCCCGGACGACCACGGCCTGCGCGAGCGACGAGGCGAGACAGGCGGCCAGATTTTCTTCTTCATTGCGCGCCGGGATCACGATGGAGACGCGGCTGTCTTCAGATTGCACGCCGCTCCTGGCGACCTTCGGCCATGCCAGCGCGTTCCACACGGCGACGCCAAGCAACAACATCGCCAACGCCAGTAAGAAATAGAAAAAAATCATGCGACGGAGAGTTGCCCCGCGCCCGCCCGCTGCACTTTATAAATCATCATCTGCGCGGCCTCGACGAGTAGGCGCGTCTCCGCGCGCTCGCCGAATTTTTGGCTGAGCGCCGCCGCGCCTTCCCTGACCAATTCAACGGCCAGCTTTTGGGATGCCTCGATGCCAAAGACGGACACGGCTGACGGGCGCAGATGCCGCGCGTCCTGCCCCACAGGTTTACCGAGCAACGCGCGCTCGCCGAGTTCGTCCAACAAATCGTCGCAGACCTGATACGCGCGCCCGAAACACTCGCCGAACTTCCCAAGCGTCTCCGTGTCGCCCCGCTCCGCCCCGTTGGCGAGCGCTCCGGCGACCATCATCAAACGCATCAGGGCGACGGTTTTCAAGTCGCGGGTGAGGAGCGCTTGTTCGCCTGCGCAACTCGCGGCGAGTTCCAGATCGACCACCTGCCCGCCGATCATTCCGTCCGCGCCGACGCAGCGCACGGCCTCTGCGATGAGGGTTTCCGTCGCGCCTCGTTGCTGGCTTGAGCGCGCCGCCCGCGCGAGCAATGCGTAGGCTTGATTGAGCAGCGCGACGGCGGCGAGCACGGCCAGACCTTCGCCGTAGACGAGGTGCAACGCGCGACGCTGGCGGCGCAAATCGGCATCGTCCATGCCCGGCAGATCGTCGAGGATGAGCGAACTGCTGTGCAGAAATTCGACGGCGCAACCCACGATGAGTCCCTGCTCGTGTGTAGCTCCGGCGACTTTCGCCGCGAGCAGCGCGAGCACGGGACGCATGCGCCTGCCGCCGGGGAAGAGGGCGTATTCAAGCGACTCGTTGAGACGCTGTGCGCCCGGTTGCGCGCTGACGGGCAGCCACGCGCGCAACTCACGCTCGATCTCTCCCTGATGCTGAGCGATGAAATCAGACAGCCGTTCGGTCAAACTCGCACCTCGCTTTCTACTTCCCGCACCGTCGCGGCGTAACTTTCCGCGCCGTCTTCGCCGCCGAAAATGATCTCACTCAATTGCTCTGTCGCTTCTATGATCGGCAGATGCCCCGCGCCGGCGAGTTGGCGGGCGCGTGCCTGCGGCCAAATGCCCTGCCACATCGCGATTGATTTTTTCACCGCGCCGAATGTTCGCTCACCGTAAACGATCTCAACCGGCATTCGCAAACTTTTGAAATGTTCGATGCCGTCAACTTCCGCCAACAGCGCGAGGTAGCGTTGCGTAATATCGTGGTCGATGCGGCTGAACGAATTGGTCAGGTCAGTCTCCGCCGTGCGATGGCCTTTGAGAGATTGATTGGTGAGCCAGCGCCCGAAGGGGTTGGCGAACGTCGTCAGGTAGGCGTAACGCCCGAAACTCCCGGCGACGAAGACGCGAAAATACCACGGCCAGTAAGCGAACGGGTCGATCAGGACCAACTTAGCGACGCGTTCCGGGACGCGCTTGGCGGCTAACAAACCGAGGATCGCGCCGCTGCAATTACCGATCACCGTGACCTTCCGAGATACGGGCGCGATGGTCGAAAGAGCTTCGACGATCTCATCGACGATGGCCTGCAAACTAAAGTCGGGCGGCGCAATCGAGTTGCCGACGCCGGGCAGGTCCGCGCTGTAGAGAGAGGCGCGCGGCGGCAGATGGGCAACGAGCGGCGCGAACGTCCGGTGATCGCCGCTCCACCCGTGCAGACCGAAATACACTTCAGTTCCCGTCCCATACCGCTCAACGTACATGCTCAAGAATCCTCTCCGCCACCTGCTTGCCGCCGAGCACCACCATCGGCATCCCCGTCCCAGGCGTGGTGCTCGCGCCGACATAATAAAGACCACCTGTCTCCGAAGAAAAGTTTTTGCGGCGAAACGGCCCGACCTGAAACAGATTATGCGCCGCGCCGAAGGCCGAACCCTCGTAGAGGCCGAAATGCCGTCGCCATTCGACGGGCGTGTAGACTTCTTCAAAACGGATGCGCTCTGCGCCGAGTTCGATGCCGTGGTGCGCAAGCGTGCCGAGCACCCGCGCTTTCACTTCCCGCGTCGCCTCCTTCCAATCAATCGACGGTAACTCGGAGAGCAAAGGCACGGGGACGAGCACGAACATGGCGGTGTCGCCGGGGGGCGCAAGCGCCGGGTCGGTGGCCGAAGGCACGCTCACGTAAAAAGGCAGCCCGCGCGGGATGCGCTTGTGCTTCAGCAGATCATCGAAGGAGGCGCGATAATCGTCCGGCAGAAAAATCGTGTGATGGCCGAGATGCCTTACCTCGCCCCGCACGCCCCAGTAAAAAGTGATCACGCCCGGCGTCATCTTCAGCTTCGCCGCTTTGCGCCGCGCCTGTTCAACCGGGCGGCCAACAGTTTCCAGCAACTCCGTGTCGGTCGTCGGCACGTCAACGTTAGAGACGACGAGCGACGATTCGCGCACAGTTCCGTCCGCCAGTTGCAAACCCGTGACGCGTCCGCCTCGCGTCATGATCTTTCGCACCCGGCAATTCGTATGTATCTCGACGCCGAGTTCATGCGCGAGTCTCTCGATGCCGGAGACGAGGCCGTAGATTCCGCCTTTCGGCAGCCAGAGACCATAGGCCAGTTCGCCGTATGAGAGGATGGTGAACATGCCCGGCAACGTGTAGGGCGAGCCGCCGAGATACATCGCATAAGAGCCGAGGGCTTCGCGGATGTAGCGGCTTTTGAAGAAGCGCCGGAGTTCGCCGTCGAGCGTGCGCCAGATGCTCGTGCGGCGGAGTTCGGAAGCCTTGAGCGCGCCGAGCCAACGCAGCGGGTTGTCCACATTGCGATTGACCATCTTCTCGAAGGCGATGCGATACTTCGCCTCCGCGTCGCGCATGAAAGCAAGGACGGCGGGACGCGAGCCGGGTTCGAGCCGTTCGCATTCCTCTAAAAATTTGCGCAGATCGCTTGAAAGCGTAAACCGCGTGCCGTCGTGCCACTGAAAGGTGATGGACGGATCGACGGGCAACAGCGTGACGTAGTCGCGCAGCTGACGACCAGCGGCCTCGAACAATTGCTCGAAGACCCACGGATAATTGAGCAGCGACGGTCCCGTGTCGAAGCGAAACCCGTCGCGCTCGATCAAGTTGGCGCGACCGCCGACGCGCGCGTTCGCTTCGTAGACGCTCACGCCGTAACCGGCCAGACGCAGGTGAATCGCCGCGCTCAAGCCCCCCAGCCCGCCGCCCACAATCAAGATGTTTTTTTCGCTCGTGTCGTTCATCCGGCTCTATCAATTCACCACACGAAGTTTCCGCCCGATCTCATGCAATTACATCGGCGACCAACTCACCGGCGCAGATACGCGAGCGGAATCCGCCAGTACTTGCTCGGCGGCAGGACGCCGAACTTTTCGCGCGCCGGGACGCTCTCGCGGTGCATGACGCCGTCGGGGCTTTGGCCGATGCGCTCGTTCAAACGGCGATAGACATGGATGCAGGCGCGGATCGCCGTTTGGCAATCAGGGGAAAAGGCATCCAGATCGCGCTCCGCCTCGGCGTAATATGATTCGGCAGTTGCCGCTAATTGGCGCAGCACCCGTGCCAGCGCCGGACGTTGCCGGGCGTCGTCTACGTCCAATCTGTCGAAGCCTTGCGCCCGCAGCATGTCGAGGGGCAAATAAACTCGCCCGCGTCTTTGATCTTCGCCTACATCGCGCAGGAAATTGGTCAGTTGCAGCGCGATACCGAGCGCGCGTGCGCTCGACTGGCAGCGCGCAAAATTCTCGCTGGAGCTTGCGCCGTAGACATAAGCCAGAAAGTAGCCGACGACGATGGCGCTGCCGTAGATGTAATGCTCGATCAAATCAGCGAGCGTGTCGAACGGGCGCGGCTGAACGTCGCGGCGCATCGCCGAGAGAAAAGCGCGATAGTGTTCCGGCGGGATGCCGCGCTCGCCGACGACTTTCGTAAAGCTCGCCACAAAGCACGGCACGCCTTTTTGTAGAGCTTCCGAGATTGAGTCGGAGCCGAGTCCGGCTTCGTAAAAATCGCCCCATTGGTCCAATCTGCGCAGTTGCTCCGTTGGCTCCAACGGAAACGTATCTACGATCTCGTCCGGGTAACGCACGGCGGCATAGACGGCTTCGACTTCCGCACGCTTGGCGACGGGGAGGAAACGACTGACGATGAAGAAACTGGTGGTGTAGGCGCGCATCACCCTTCGCGCCTGCCGGCTGATGATGCTCCACGCCGCCCGCTCGGAACTGGCCGACAACGCGCGCGCGCGCGTCTGTTGCTCGATGATCTCCCAATCTTCGAGGCTCCACACGCCGAGCGTATTCTGTGGTTGATTCGGCAAGCGCATAAATCGCGAAAACATAAACGAGCGCGCGGATACCATTCTACTTTCGCTACGGCACGCTCAAGTGTGTGCGATTGTTGTTCCTTTCCCGGTACCACGCAAGCGAGGCTGTAAATTAATCGCCGCCTCGTCAGGCAGCAGCGACGCGCGTCCTTTCCTGCGTGAAGTCTGCAATCAAGGTCTCAGCCGCGAGTCGGCCCGCCCGCAATGCCCCGTTGATGGAGGCAGTGTCGAGATAGTCGCCGCAGGCGTAAATTCCTGATCGAACCTGCACAAGCGAACGTCTGGCGGCAAGCTCAACTTTTTGCTGCTCGGGCAACGCGGCAGCGATTCGGTAAGTGCGCAGGTGTCGCCAGCCTTGCACGATTGGCCCGAACCAACCTGAGAGTTGTTCGCGCACCGCCGCTTGCAGTCGCGCTTCGTCCGCTTCCATCTGATCTTCCAGAATCGAGACGGAGATCAACGCGGCCCCCGGCGGAGCATACGACGGCGCGACCGCGCTCGGCACGCAGAGGTTGTTGACCGGCCCCCGCCCCTCGCCGTTTAAGACCAGAATCGGCTCGTCCACGGGCGATTTTTGCGCGGCGAAATACATGCAGGTGACGCTGCGGGAGCACGTCGTCTCATGTCTGCCCAACAGCCTCGAAGCAGCCTCCTGTTCGGTGGCGATGACGATCTTCTCCGCCGTCAAACGCTCTCCTGAAACGAGTGTCGCCGCTCCCGTCTCGACTGCGGCGATTGGAGCATGCAGGCGCACGGCGTTTGGCGGCAACGACGCGGCGAGTTGTGCGGGCAGCGCGCCCATGCCTTGTGCCGGAAGCGCGGCGACGCCGGAGGAAAACATGCGGAAGATGAACTCAAACATCCGGCTCGATGTGCGCAGTTCACGCTCCAGAAAGATGCCCCCGAAGAACGGGCGAAAGAATTGCTCAACGAGCGCGGCGGAGAAGTTGTCTCCGTATAAAGCTTCGAGCGTCGTCGTCTCGGGGCGACGAAAAAGTTCTTCCCAGGAGCCAGTGCCGACCCGCAAACGAAGTTTGGCGATGCGCAACTTATCCGCCAGCGACCCGACGGGGGAAAAGAGCGTCGCGACGCCGTCGAGCGGATGGCGAAACGGATCGGCGAATTTCTCGAAGCGTCCCCCGGCGCGAATGAGCGCGCCCGAATAGAAAGGCTGTAATGAAAGCTGCTCGTTATCGAACACGCGCCGCGCTTCCGGGTAAGCGGTGAGGAAAACCTGAAATCCCCGGTCCAGCAAAAATTCTTCGACCTGATCCGTCCGCACCCGCCCGCCAACCCGTTCGGACGCTTCCACCAGTTGGAACGCGACGCCGCTTTCGGCGAGGCATCGCGCGCACCCCAACCCGGCCAGGCCCGCGCCCACAATCAGCACTTGCGTGTGAGCAGACATCAATCCTCCGTCTTTCGTCTTCAAGCGTCGCTGGTCCGACCAGCATCACGCCCCAGCCTTCTCTCGCTCATACCCCTGCGGCGACGCGAGAGATAAATTTACAATTGGTGCGATTCCGGCTGCATGATGATCTCGTTGACGACGCCCGCTTGCGTCGCCGCGAAAAAGACCGCTTGTGCCGCAGCCACGACCGTCAACATTTTCTCTCGTTGCACTCGCATCGTGATGTCGTCCCAGAAACTCGAATCGACGCCGCCCAGATGCAACAGGCTGACGCGCACGCCCGCGCGTTTCGTTTCCAGCGCGAGCGACTTGAGCATCCCCGTGAGCGCATACTTCGACGCGCAGTAAGCGGCGGCCTGCGCCATCGGAGCGCGTCCCAGAATGCCGGGCAGCGCGATGATGTGGCCGCTTTTCTGCCGCTCCATGACGGGCACGATGGCCTTGCACACCAGAAACGCGCCCTTCACGTTGACGTTCAATAATCGCTCGAATTCTTCTTCGGTCGTCTCGGAGAAGGATTTCAACACGCCCACGCCCGCGGCATAGACGAGCGTGTCAACGCGCCCGAAACGTCGCACCGCTTCATCAGCGAGACGTGCGACGCTCGCGGCGTCGGTCGCATCCGTCGGGAGAGAAAGGACGGCGGCGTGTTGCTGCCGTTCGATCTCGAATTCGAGTTCTGCCAGTTCCCCTTCGTTTCTTGACGCCAGTATTAAATTAGCCCCGCCTTCAGCGAACAACAACGCCGACGCGCGACCGATCCCTCGCCCCGCACCCACGATCATAACGACCTGACCATCGAGATTCATCTCTCCCCCTTAAAACGTCACGACTTCACCCAACAAAGTTTCCTCAACTCGTCGCCAATGCTCGGTGTTCATCGCCGCCTTTAACCAGTAGGTGTATTCTTCCGGCCTGTCCCGCATCGCGTGGCGCAGTTCGTCCAGCCCAGTCCATCTCCATGCTTCCACCTCCGACTCGTCGGGCGCGGGCACGCCATCAAACTCCCCGAACACTACATGATCGTATTCATGCTCGATCAATTTGTTCTCAAACTCGACGCGGTAGCGAAATTCAAAACCCGTGCGCAGTTCGCAATTGAAGTTCATCTCTTCTCGCAACCGGCGACGCGCCGCCGCCTGCGTCGTTTCGCCGGGTCGCGGGTGGCCGCAGCATGTGTTGGACCACAAACTCCCGGAATGATATTTGGACCTGGCTCTTCGTTGCAGGAGCAACTGTCGATCCGAGTTGAAGACAAAGATCGAGAACGCCCGGTGCAATTCTCCGCCGGCGTGCGCCTCAAGTTTATCCGCCGCGCCGCGCTCCCGGTCTTGTTCGTCCACCAGAATGACCTGTTCCATAACGCTCTCAACCCTTTGTTTCCGAACTGCCCCGACGCCCGTTTCTCGCAACCGGCGAGAAATGTAATGCACGATTTGACCGTTTTAGTTTATATCAAATCATCAATAAGTCAATTCGGATTTCCCCTATTTTTTTAATATTATTTCGCCCAGCGTTGTATGAATGTACGATTTGAGCGAATTTTATTTACAAGAAACATTCTTTTTGTTACTTTCGAGTCTGCCGAAAGTCGTGTCTTAAATAGTCGGGAGCATGAAAAACCAACGCACCAGAAAGAATCTAACCAGCAAGGAGGTCGCACGCATTCTGGGGGCGAGCGAGGCGTCCATCAAACGCTGGGCTGACCGAGGGCTGCTGCCGTCGGAGAAGACGGCGGGGGGACACAGGAGATTTCGTCCGCAGGATGTCGCGGTTTTCCAGCGCGGGAAAATTCATCATATCGAGTCGAGCGTTGGCGGTTCGCCCCTCATCTTATCGTCTGAGCACGGGCACACTGAAACGGTGGCGGCGGCGGCCCGGCGACCCGGCATGAGCGATGAAGCTCTGGCAGAGTCGCTCTTCGACGCGCTGGTTGGCGGGCAGGCCGAGGAAGTCTCCGCCCTTCTGGTTAATTCCTATCTGCATGGCCGGGGCATCGCTTTCATCTTCGACCGACAACTGGCGGCGGCGATGCGAAAAATCGGGGACCTCTGGCATCAAGGCAGTCTGACGGTGACGCAGGAACACCTCGCCACGCGCGCCGCGATCCGCGCCCTGCAAACCTTGAGCAGCGTAATCGAACCGCACGAGGCCAGACATTCGCTGGCTCTGTGTTGCGGCGTCGAAGACGACTTTCACGAATTGCCGGTACATTGCACCGAGTTATTGCTCAAGCATGATGGTTGGGAAGTGATCAGTCTGGGGCCACACACGCCCTTTTACGTTCTCACCGAGTTAGTTCTGCTACTCAACCCGCAACTCATCTGCGTGGCTTCGACCATTCTCAGCCACCTTGACCGCGCCGTAAGGGAGTACAAGGAACTACGCGAGGCAGCCGACCGGGTGGGAGCGGTGATTGTGTTGGGCGGCGCAGGTTTCGCTCACATCGACGTGCGGCGGCGACTTAACGCAGAACTTTATGCCGACAATTTCCAGCAGTTGCTCGACTTTGCAATATCGCTCACCGACACAAACGCGGATACCATTGCGGACATCGTCGGCGGCTAAAATACCATTGGCGCCGGGTTGACGCGCGCTGCGAAATTTCTCATTCTCTCAATTATGAATGCTGGAACAGACAATGGAGCGAAACCCGCGCTGGCGATCCACGGGGGCGCGGGAACGATCCGCCGCGAGGAGATGAACGCCGCCCGCGAGACGGCTTACCGGGACGGCTTGCAACTGGCTTTGCAACGCGGATGGGAGGTGCTGGACGGTGGCGGCGCGGCGCTCGACGCGGTGGAGCGGGCGGTCTGCGCGCTGGAAGACAACCCGCTTTTCAACGCCGGGCGCGGCTCGGTCTTCACGCACGACGGGCGGCACGAGATGGATGCAGCCATCATGTCCGGCATCGATTTGCGCGCCGGAGCGGTGGCGGCAATCGGCGGCGTCAAGCACCCCGTCACGCTCGCGCGCCGCGTGATGGAGGAGACGGAGCATGTATTGTTGTGCGGGACGGGCGCGGAGGAATTTGCGCGCGAGTCGGGTTGTGAGTTCGCGCCGCCGGAATATTTCTTCAGTGAATTCCGGTACGAACAATTATTGCAGGCGCGGCGCGAACAAGTGGTGCAACTGGATCATTCGTCCGCCAAAAAATTCGGGACGGTCGGCGCGGTCGCCTGCGACGTGCGCGGCCATCTCGCGGCGGCGACTTCCACGGGCGGGATGACCAACAAACGCTACGGGCGCGTCGGCGATACGCCGCTCATCGGCGCGGGGACATACGCCGACAATCGCACCTGCGCCGTCTCCTGCACCGGCCACGGCGAGTTCTTCATCCGCGCTCTCGCCGCCTACGACGTGGCCTCCCTGATGAAGTACAAAAACCTGACGCTCGCTGCGGCGTGCGAACAGGTCGTCAATGTCACGCTCAGAGAGATGGGCGGCGAAGGCGGCCTCGTCGCCGTCGATCACGAGGGAAACCTTGCGCTGCCCTTCAACAGCGAAGGCATGTATCGCGCGTGGGTCACAAGGGAAAGCGCCGCGCAAGTTGCCATCTACTGCGACTGACCCTCAAGCGTTTTGGTTCGGGATGTCTTCGTGGACGACTTTCACCGGCGTCCTCTGTTCGCGGAATCTGTTGACGAGTTCGATGGAGCGACTGACGTTGTCGGCGAGGACGACGAGCAGTTCGCCTTTGCGCGCATGGCTGAGCGCGTAATTGATCGCTTCGGGCGCGTCGCGAAATTCCTTGACCGGCAAATCCGGGTTGACCTCGCGGATGCCTTCGATGACGAGTCGCGTGGCTTCGCCGAGCGGGCGTCCGCGCAGATCGTCGTCTTCGCGGACGATGGCGTGAGTAAACATCTGTGCGGCGATGCGCCCGTAGAGCAGCAGATCGTCGTCGCGGCGGTCGCCCGTGCCGCCGATCACGCCGGTCTTAATTTCGTTCGGAAACTTGGCGACGAAGCGTTGCAGGGCTTCCATCCCGGCGGGGTTGTGCGCGAAGTCGATGAGCACGGTGAAGTCGCCCATCTCGATCAAGTTGAGCCGCCCCGGCGTCTGCGCCACGGAGGGCACGAAGGTGGTGAGACCGGCGCGGATGTCTTCGATGCTGAGATTTTGCAGGTAAGCGGCGAGCGTCGCGGCGAGGACGTTCTGAATCATGAAGGCCGCGCGCCCGCCGTAGGTCAACGGGATGTTGATGACCTTCTCGATCCTCACTTTCCATCTCCCTTTGAGCAGCGTGACATAGCCGTTCTCGAAGACGCAGGCGAGTCCCCCGTCCCCGGTGTGCTCAACGATGTGCGTATTCTCTTCTTCCATACTGAAGAGCGCGACGCGCCCCGGCGTGTCTTCGCGCATTGCGTAGACGAGTTCATCGTCGGCGTTCAAGACGGCGTAACCGTTTTTGCCGACGGCGCGCGGGACGACCGCTTTGACGCGCGCCATGTCTTCGATGGTCTCAATGTCTTTGAGGCCGAGGTGATCGACCGTCACGTTCAGGACGACGCCGATATCGCAACGGTCGAAGCCGAGGCCAGCGCGGATGATGCCGCCGCGCGCCGTCTCCAGCACGGCGATCTCGACGGTCGGGTCTTTCAAGACGAGTTGCGCGGAGACGGGGCCGGTGTTGTCGCCCGGTTGAATGAGGCTGTTGCCGATGTAGATGCCTTCGGTCGTGGTGAAGCCGACGTTCTTGCCGGAGTTCTTGACGATGTGCGCGATGAGGCGCGTCGTTGTAGTCTTGCCGTTCGTGCCGGTGATGGCGATGACGGGCACGCGCGTGGGCGTCCCCGGAGGAAAGAGCATGTCGATGACGTGTTCGGCGACGTTGCGCGCGAGGCCCTCCGAGGGCGCGAGGTGCATGCGGAAGCCGGGCGCGGCGTTGACTTCGATGATGCCGCCGCCGTTCTCCGAGAGCGGCGTCGTCACGTCGGGCGCGACCACGTCGATGCCGGCCACGTCCAGCCCGACGATGCGCGCGATGCGCTCGAAGAGCGAGACGTTGAACGGGTGGACTTCGTCCGTGCGGTCGATGGCGGTGCCGCCGGTGGAGATGTTCGCGGTCGTTTTGAGGTGAAGGATTTCGCCCGCCGCGAGGACGGTGTCGAGCGTATAGCTGCGCGCGGCGAGCAGGCTTTCGGTTTGTGCGTCTACATCGATCAGCGTCAAGACATTCTCATGGCCGTAGCCGCGTCGCGGGTCTTGGTTCGTGAGATCGATCAACTCCTGAACAGTGTGCTGGCCGTCGCCGGTGATGTGCGCCGGGATTCGCTCGGCGACGGCGACGAGACGATTATTGATGACGAGCGCGCGGAAGTCCTGCCCCGTGAGCGACTGCTCGATGATGACGCGGCGCGAATATTTTTTCGCGAGCGGAAACGCCGCGCGCACTTCTTCAAGAGTCTTCAGCCCGACAGTGATGCCTTTCCCGTGGTTGGCGTCGAGCGGTTTGACGGCGACGGGGAAGCCGATTCTATCAATGATCCCCTCAATTTCATCCTCATCAACGATCTGAAAACCTTTCGGGACGGGGACGCCCATGCTGCCCAAAAGCTTTTTCGTCGCGTCTTTATCGGAGGCCAGATCGACGGCGATCATGTTGGTGCGCCCCGTGACTGTCGCTTGAATGCGCTGTTGGTTGACGCCGTAGCCGAGTTGGACCAGTGATTGCGTGTTGAGCCGCAAGTGCGGGATGTCGCGCTGTTCGGCCTCCTGCACGATGGCTCCGGTGGAGGGGCCGAAGCGCACGTCTTCGCGTATCTCGCGCAGGCGTTGCACGTCGTCGGCCAACATTTGACGAAGTTCGTCGAGCGAGGTTGCGGCGGCGAGGTCTATGAAGAGTTTGACGGCGGCGCGGGCGGCGTAGCGACCCGCATCTTCTTCGAGGTAGCTGAAGACGACGTTATAGACGCCTTTCTCGCTCGTCTCGCGGGTGCGCCCGTAGCCGGTGTCCATTCCGGCGAGCGTCTGCAATTCGAGCGCGAGGTGTTCGATGACGTGCCCCGCCCAGGTGCCTTCCACCACGCGCCGCAAAAACCCGCCCCGCTCCTGATAACTGCAACCGTGCTCGACGAGACCGGGCAGCAACTCCGGCAAACGCGCCGTGAAGTTGTCGATCTCGTTCGTCGGCTGCTGCTCAAAGTCTTCGAGGTCGAGCCGCATCACGATCAACTTTTTCCAGTAGCCGCTCCAACTGTTCGGCCCGCGCAACGCTTTGAGATTTAGGATACGCATAGTTAGTTTTCAGTTTTGAGTTTTCAGTTTTCAGACCAAGCACAATGTTCAGTTCTCAGATGGGAGCAAACGTCTCTCACTCAAAACTGAAAACTCGAAACTGAAAACTGCGTCATCGCTTAATCAATATCGGGCAGCAAAAATTCTTCGGTGACCGGGATCGGCGCACGGCGCGTGATGTCGTAGTGGAGGCCATCGCGCAGGATGTGTAACTGCACGCCCGCGACGGCGAACGGTTGAAAGTCTTCCACCTCGGCGATGTCATTGTAAGTGATGCGCGAGCCGTCAACGATGGTCACGGTTCCGTGGCCGCAAACTTCGAGCGTGCCGTCGTTCGAGATGATGACGGCGGTGTTTTCGTCGATCCCCAGCCCTAGTTGACGTGGGTTATAGGAAACGGCGGCGATCAAACGGGTCAAACGCCCGCGCTCGGTGAAGTGCTGGTCGATGATGATGTTCTGCAAAACTCCCAGCCCCGGCGAGAGGCGAATGGCGTTTTTGTGCGGGTGCGAGGTGGCCTCGCCGCGCACGATCATCGTCGAACTCATGCCCGCCGCGCCCGCGCTCGACCCGGCGAGCACGAGTTGAGTGTGGCGCACGCGCTCCTCCAGCAACCGCGCGAACTGTGTGCCGCCGAGCACGGAGACGAGGCGCATCTGGTCGCCGCCGGAGATAAAAACGCCGGTCACGTCCCGGAGCAAAGTTTCGGCGTCGGCGTCGATCACTTCCTGCCGCGAAGTGGCGCGCAGGACGTTGACGTGTTTGAGGCCGAGTTTGCGAAACGTCTGCGTGTACACGTCGGCGGAAAATTCCGGGTAGTCGGAGGCGACGGGGACGAGCAGGATGCGTGCCTCTTCCTCGCCCGCCAGCGCGACGAACTTCCGCAGCAAGCGACGCTCGTTATACTTGTCTTCCGCGCCGCCGATGATCATCAAGTGGCCGCCGATGTGTTCCGGGTCAGTGAATTCTTTCATCGAGTGAATAACCGCCGGGTTAGAGACCGGAGCGGTACGCCGCAATGCACCGACGACTTTCTCCCTGAGTTCGTAAAAGTTTATGACGAGACTTTATTTGTAGTAGATAACTTTCGACGATGCAACTCCATTTCCGCCGCCGTCGCTTCGCGTGCAACCTGCATCCGGTACAAGTCAGCCCCGGCGCATGTATAATCAGGCTTCAGATGTACCGTTAAATCAAACCGCAAGGGCGCGGGGAATTTAGCACAAGTCAATGGAGCACTACAGAGACCTGTTGCACATACGCTTCGCCGGGCGGGTGATGGGCTGGCGAGAGATCGAGCCTTCGCGGGAAACGGGCGCGTTGAAGTTCTACGGTTTGATCGACACAGGCAAAGGCCCGCAGCGGCGTGAGATTCCCGACTACTCGAACGACCTCGATGTGATGTGGGCGGCGGAACAATATCTCTTGAGAATCGGCTTAGCTTCCGCTTACATCAAGGCACTCGCCGAAGTGACGCAGGCCGCCGACTTGTCCGACGAAGAAGATTTGTTCAAGCTCATCTGCGCCTCGCCCGCCCAGAGATGTGAGGCCGGACTCAAAGCCTACGAAGCGAGTCAGGAGAGCCTTTAAGGCTCACCGTGATAGTTGCGGGTTATTTCGCCGTCTAACCGTTGAAACATTTTCGCTCGGTGGAGAAATCTTATGTCCAATACTTATTCCGTCAGTTCAGAAATGAGAGAAGGCGCGCAGGTCTTCTCGCTCCGGGAAGCGGAGCGCGCCCGCGCCGAGATCACGCCCGCGCTGGGAAACAACTGCTTCGCGTTTCGCACCGCCGATGAGGACGTTCTTGAACCCGTCTCGTTTGCGGAGTTTCAGCAGCGACCGACGAGTTACGGCATCCCCATCCTCTTCCCGTTCCCGAACCGGATCAGGGATGGGAAATTTCCTTTCCGCGGCGAGCAGTACACCGTCAACCCGCCCCGGCACGGTTTCGTGAGAGACAAGGCGTGGCGCGTGGAAGATCACGGCGCGTCCGATGCGGCGGGGGCGTGGCTCACTTCGAGTTTCGACGCCGCCCTGTATCCCGAACAAATTTTGCAACAGTTTCCCTTCCTCTTCCGGCTCGAAGTTACCTACCGACTCAAAGACTCTCATCTGGAGATGGAGACTGTGGCGCAGAGCACGGGCGAGCGCGAGATGCCCGTGGGCTTCGGCATCCATCCGTATTTCCGCCGACCGTCGGCGGGAACTCTCACCGTGCCCGCGCGTAAAAGACTGGAACTCGCCGACAGTCTCCCGACCGGCAATCTGCTCGACGTGGCCGGGCAGTACGATTTGCGTGATGAAGCAAATCTAGCGGGGATGACCCTCGACGACATCTACACCGGAGTCGAAGCGGACGAGGGCGGCCTCGCGCGTTGCGTGCTGGCTGACCATGAGAGCGGCGCGCGAACTATAGTGGAATTTCCCCGCGAGCAGTTTCCTTACGTCGTCGTCTACACGCCGCCTGCGCCCAGACAAGCGATCTGTATCGAACCGAATAGCTGCCCGACCGATGCCTTCAACCTTCAAGCGCAAGGCATTGAGAGCAACATCCTTACGCTCGCAGCGGGCGAGACCGTCCGCTTCAATCTTTCGATCTACACTCAATAGATGGGCTGTCGCCGCATCGTTGAGCGGGCGCGCACAACTTACTGCGTTAAACTGAAAGGCTAAAACTCTTGATGATTGATCGTCGTCGCATTCAGCCTGAAGCCGGACAGGAATCCGTCTGGGACTACCCGCGTCCTCCGCGTTTAGAGTTAATTCGCAAACACATCCGCGTCGTGCTGAACAGCGTCGTTATCGCAGAGACGACCGGCGCGCACCGGGTGTTGGAGACTAGCCATCCGCCCGTCTATTACATCCCGCGCGAAGATGTTGCATGGGAGTATGTGCAAGAGGCGACGGGCGAAAGTTTCTGTGAATGGAAGGGCGTGGCGCGCTACTACGATGCGATTGTGGGAGAGCAACACAGGACGCGAGCCGCATGGGGCTACCCGGAGCCGGAACCGAAATTTGCAGCGATCAAGGGAGCGCTCGCCTTCTACGCGCACATGATGGATGAATGCACCGTTGACGGCGAACGAGTCGAACCGCAACCCGGCCTCTTCTACGGCGGCTGGGTCACGCGCGACATCGTCGGCCCATTCAAAGGCGGAGCCGGCACGATGGGCTGGTGAATAACTTTATCGTCGAACCGCACTATTCGTCGTCCTCTCCAGCAGCTTGTTCGACCCGCCGTCGATAACGATTATGGTTTGTGCGCTTCCATATATGCCCGCAGCAAAGCGTTGATTTTCGTTTGATACCCTCGCCCTTGCTTTTTGAACCAGTCCAGCACGTCAGTGTCCACGCGCAGGGTCAACTGTGCCTTGCGCGACACAGGTTTCAAGCCGCGTCTAACTATCGCGCGAGCAAACATCGCGGCTGGCACTTCCGGCACCTCTGACAAGTCAATATCTGCGTCTTCGAGCGCATCCACGCGCTTCCAATCAGTTCGCGATTTCTCCAAAGTAGTTGATTTCTTCATTTTCGGTTGCCTTTCGCACAGAGATGATCCGGACTATGGCATCGGTTTCCGTATGTGCAACGGCAACCACCCGCCCGTCAAACAATCCGAATGTAATAAAACGTTCTTCGCCATAATCGAAACGGTCATCAAGAATTGTAACCGTAACACCGTCAAACACAGCTTCGATGCCGACGAAATCAAAGCCATGCTTGACGATGTTCGACTGACGTTTATCTTCATCCCACTCGAAGTTCACGAACGAAAGTGTGATGACAAAACGCAACTCCGTCAATTGTCTATTAACTTTATGAATTAGCGAGCAGGGTCGAACGCCGCGCTTCACTTGCCGCGCATTCAACCTCGAATCCACACAAGTCTCGCGCATGAAAGCTACGCTATTCGCGGTCAGGTGCAAGCGCTTGTTAGGTGGCGTGGTTGCGGTAAGATGCGGATTTCTTATAATGTTTGACTAATAGAAAACACCCTGCGAATCCACTCTATGAGCTGTCGAGCATGTGGGGCATCGGCTTCAAGGTAGCGTTTAGTAATAGATAAGCCTAAAGGTGAGCCGGGTTCTTGTTGCCACGCGAGCCATGTATGAATTTGAGCTTTGATTAGGTGTTGACTACGAAATAGTCGTTCCGTCTCTGGAATATTATCTATGCAAAAAACGACCCTATCCCAGAGCAGATCATTTTGCGGGACAAGAAACCTGACGAAATTCTCCAACATACCCGGCACAGAGTTATCAGGCATAATCCAAATACCGACTACGGGGCGGTCATCCTCAACAATAACTGTTCCGTCAGGTTCTGGCGAAGTTGGTATTTTGGTGTATCCCGAATTTCTTAGAATAGCTGTCAGACTCTGCCATCGAGCAGTCAAATCAACGTCAGCATCTACAACTATGCCCAACTGGTTAAGCTCACTGCCTAACAACTCGACTTCTAGCGTGTCTAAAAGATTGTCAATGCCCTGCTTGTCCTTTATACGGATGGTTCGGGGGATTCCATGATGATTGAGTAGCGCATAAAATACGTGCTCATCGTCTTTGCCCTCGACCAATAATACCGCTCTGTCAGCCATCGTTAGCGCACCTCAATTTGATCGCGTGTTGCAATACTCAACTTGCGCTCGTTGAAGAGCGTCACTCCCATTTCAGTGCCTTTATTCTCAAGTCGAATGAGCAAGCCTTCCTCCCCTAAATCATCTACTGCGGCTTTTTGAAACGCTTCAATGCAATCCCAACTATGCGTAGTAGCGAAGACCTGCACGTTAAGACGATGAGCTACTCGGAAAATCAAGCGCCACATATCTGCCTGTACGGTGTAATGAAGACCGCTCTCTATTTCATCAATCAAAAGAACTCCGTCTCGGGCATTAACGAGTGCTAAAGCAATACCGAGTATTCTACCCATTCCTTCCCCCATGCTACGAAGAGAAATAGGTTCGCTAAAACCTTTTATCCTTGCAACGGGGATACGGTTAGAGTTTCTCTCTTCGTTACCTATAAAGCTTAACCTATTTATATCTGGAGCTATGATATGCAGAGCAGCAACGACAGACTCTTCCATATCGGTTAAAGCGATTCTGTCCCATAGTTGAGCAACATCTAGCGGGCTTAATCCATTAGCTTTGATGTAACGGCAAGGAATACTTTCAATTTCCGTACTACTTGGTGTGGGATAACGCTGCTCTAATAATCTATCAAGCCTAAATAGCCTTCTGCTCTCTGTTCCCTCTCGAATGACAATATAAGGGTTAGCCTCTGCTCGCTGACTAGGATCGCTTACAAGGCGTCTTCGCATAACTCCTTCCTCATCGGTTTCCGATACGTACCACTTTATATCTATGGTCAACGTATCATCGGGTGAGTTTACCGGACCTACTTTAATTGGTTTGAAGTTGCTTCTAACGTCTTCCCGCCCACAAAACAGATATTTGATGTCCCACATTCGATCTTTAGAATTAACAATGCTCTCCTCGGAAGAGCGCACCGTCCTTGATAGCTCGTCCCGCGATTTCAACAAATCGACTAGAACCGTTGGGCGTCCTCGCTGTGTGTATAACCATAGAGCCTCAAGCAATGAAGATTTGCCAACATTATTTTTACCCACAATCAAATTGACCCGCCCAAATTCTTGTATAACTAGATGACTGAATGTGCGGTACGCTTGAATTTCTAGGGAATTTAGAATTAGTTTTTCCATAAATGCTCCCATTCGTCTGAACGCTAAGTCGAGCTAACTATACGTCTATCTCTGTTTCTCAACAAACAGGATTACTTACTAAAACCATTGAGAGCTAGCGTCAAGATGGAAAGCTTATCATTACAGTTGGGGTAATTAACTCTAAGTATTTTACGCGAAGCCACCTAACTTCAATTAGACGGATTCATCTCCACCCAGTTGATCTGCGCGCCCGCCGCGAGCAGTTCTTCCTTGAGGCGTTCGTCCTCGCACACCCTCATCGAGCGCGCGGGTTGCGCGCGGATGCTGAAGCCCTCTTCGCGGAGGTAGAGATCGAGAAACACTTCGCAGTCGCCGGGGCTGGCGCGCAGGGCCCGCGCGACCGCCTCACACACCCGGCCAAGATCGCCGCCGACCGGCAGTTCGATGATGAGAGAGCGGTGCGGAGCGGCGGTGCGCGCCGTAGCAGCAGCAGACCAAATGTTTTGATTCGGGATGCGGGCTTTGTCCAGCAGGTAAACATCGTCGCACACCACGGTTTGCGAGGTTTCGCTGCCATCGAGTTTGCCGACGACGAGCATCAGGGCATCGTTGGCCGCCTCCTTGCCCTTCGTCTTGAGCGCCTCCGGCCAGAGCACGCACTTCACGCTCACGCCCGACAAATCTTCCAACCGGAAATAAGCGTAGCGGTCGCCCTTTTTCGTATTGCGCACCGTGAAATCGGAGACCACGCCCGCGAGCCGCACCCGCGCGCTCGGGTCGGCGGCGGCGAGGTCGGCGACCGACATACATTTAAGCTGTTCGATCTTGTCGCTGAAGTCTTCGAGCGGATGCCCCGACACGTAGAAGCCGATGGCGGCCTTTTCGTTGGCGAGCAATTCCTTGTGCGTCCACGCGGCGGCGGGTTCGAGCGGGCTGTAGGCGGCTCCGGCGTCCGTCGCGCCTTCGCTCCCGAAGCCGAACATAGCCCCCTGCCCGCTGCTGCGCTCGCGCCGCTTGCGGCCTCCGCGATCAAGCGCGCGGTCCACGGTCGCATGCAAACCGGCGCGCCACGCATGGAGCGTTTCCATCGCAGGCTTCAGCGAATCGAACGCCCCGGCGCAGACGAGGCTTTCGAGCACGCGCTTGCCCGCGCCGCGCTCCCCCACCCGCTCCGCGAAGTCGTAGATCGATCTGAACGCCCCTTCGGCGCGCCCCTCGATCATCGCGTTCACCGCCGTCTGGCCGATGCCTTTGATCGCCGCTAAGCCGAACCGGATCGCCCCCGCGACGGGCGTGAAGCCGGAACCCGACTCGTTGATGTCGGGCGGCAACAATTTGATTCCCTGCGCGCGAAGTTCCGAACCGTACTTGAAGATTTTGCTCGCATCGTCCGCCGTGTAAGTCATCACGGCGGCGTAGAAGTGTTCGGGGTACTGCGCCTTCAGGTAAGCGGTCTGGTAAGCGACATGCGCGTAGGCGACGGAATGTGATCGATTAAAACCATAGTCCGCGAACTGCGCCATCAAGCGGAAAATCTCTTTCGCCTTCTTTTTCGCGATCTTGTTTTTAACGCAGCCGTCGATGAATTTCTCCTCGTGGACGGCCATCTCGTCGCGGTTCTTTTTGCCCATCGCGCGGCGCATCAGATCGGCCTCGCCGAGCGAGTAGCTGCCGAGCCGTTGCGCCAGTTGCATGATCTGTTCCTGATAGACGAGGATGCCGTAAGTGTTCGAGAGCGTCTCCTCCATCTCGGGCACGATGTACTCGACCGGCTTCCTGCCGTGATAGCGGTCGATGTAATCGTCCACCATGCCGCCGTCGAGCGGCCCCGGACGATAGAGGGCGTTCAAAGCCGAGAGGTCTTCGATGGACTTCGGTTTCAGCTTCCGGCAGATTTCCTGCATCCCCGATGACTCGAATTGGAAGACCGCTTCCGTGCGCCCCTGCCCGAACAATTCGTAAGTCTTCGGGTCTTCGAGCGTGATCTCCGACCACACAATGTTTGTGCCGAGCGTCTCTTTGATGGTCTTGCAGCACTGGTTGATGATCGAGAGCGTGGTCAGCCCCAGAAAATCCATTTTGAGCATGCCCGTCTTTTCGAGATCGGACATTTCAAACTGGGTCGTGAGTTCCTGCTTATTGTTGACCGCCACCGGCACTAATTCTTCGAGCGGTTGCGGCGAGATGACGACGCCCGCCGCATGCACCGACGAATGGCGGGCGCAGCCTTCCAAGCGCCGCGCGATCTCGATGACCTTCTTCGTCTGCGCGTCCGTCTCCATCGCCTGCTTGAGTTCCGGCACGCTCTCCAATGCCTGAGTGATGGAGATGTTGCGCCCGCGCACGGGCGGCGGAATCATCTTCGCGATCTTCTCCACGTCGGCATAAGGCATGTCGAGCGCGCGTCCCACGTCTTTGATCGCGGCCTTCGAGGCCATCGTCCCGAAGGTGATGATCTGGCAGACCGATTCGCGACCATAGAGTTGGGAGACGTGGTTGATGACTTCGGCGCGACCGTGGACGCAGAAGTCGATGTCGATGTCGGGCATGGACACGCGTTCGGGATTGAGGAAACGCTCGAAGAGCAGATCATACTGGATCGGGTCGATGTCGGTGATGCCGAGACAGTAGGCGATGAGCGACCCCGCCGCGCTGCCACGGCCTGGGCCGACGGGGATGCTCCGGTCTCTCGCGAATTTGATGAAGTCCCACACGATGAGGAAGTAGCTGGGGAAACCCATCTGCACGATCATGGCGATCTCGCGCGAGACGCGCGCCTGATATTCATGTAGGCCGTGCTTCAAACTGCCCCCGGCGCGCATTCGTTCCCACACGGTCTCCCGGCGCTGCTCGTAGCCCTGCCGCACTACCTTCTCGAAGTATTCGTCAATCGTGGTGTCGCCCTCCTCCTTCGGGATGGGATAGATGGGCAGGCGATTTTCGCCGAGCGGCAATTTGAGGTCGCACATATCAGCGATCTCCATCGTGCGCGCGACGGCGTCGGGGATGTGGGCGAAGATGCGCCCCATCTCTTCGGGCGAGCGGACGTACCACTGCGGGCCGCCGAACTGCATGCGGTTC
>JBPCIP010000067.1:0-5127 GCA_051006195.1 Pyrinomonadaceae bacterium | reverse complement strand
TGAGTCGCTTTTGATCTTCAGCCACTAACCATCGCTATTCCCAATGCCATGCCCGACCAGATCAAATTGATAGACATGCACGCGCTTTGGCGGCGCGCTTTGCTGCTCGTGCCCGTCATACTGATCTTGGTGGGCGCATGGTTTGGTGCGCGTTGGGGTTTCGGTAATACCATTGCGGAGCATGCGCCTGACCTTGATGTCGCGCAATTCGCTGCCCGGCTCGCGCCCGACGATCCACAAGTGCATTACACGCTCGCCGTGTTGCGGCGCAGGAGTTTGTTACCCGAAGAATTGCCGGAGGCGCTCCGGCAATACGAAGAGGCCGCGAGACTATCGCCGAACGATTATCGTTTGTGGATGGAGTTGGGGCGCGTGCGCGGGCAGACGGGCGACTCCGCGGGCGGAGAGCAGGCGCTCCGGCGCGCCATCGAACTCGCTCCCCTCTATTCATCCCCGCGCTGGCATCTGGGCAATCTCTTGCTCCGCGCCGGGCGCACGGACGATGCCTTCGCAGAGTTGCGCCGCGCGGCGGACGCCCACCCCTTTGACCTGCGTCCACAGGTCTTCAGTTTAGCGTGGCGCGTGTATAACGCGGATGTGCCGCTGGTCGCCGCCGCCGTGGGTAACTCCGCCGCCACACGCGCGGAACTAGCCCTGTACTTGGTCAAGCAAAAACAACTTGATGACGCGCGGCGCATGTGGTCGAGCCTGAGCGAGGCGGAACAGAGGGAACAGCGACCGGCAGGCGAAGCGTTGCTGCGTGCGCTGGTCGAGGCCAGACGCTTTCACGCGGCGTTGGAAGTCGGGCGCGATCTCGCGCCCGAAGGCGCGTCGGAAATCGGACGATTGTTGAACGGAGGATTTGAGGAAGAAGTCGTTGCGCCGGGCAAGGGTTTCGTGGGCTGGCAGATCGCGCCTGTCGCGCAGATGTAACTCGGCCTCGACGCCCGCCTGCGGCACGGCGGCGAGCGCAGCCTGCGCCTCGTCTTCAACGCTTACTCCGCGCCATCCGTCACGAACGTCTCGCAATTAATTGCCGTCGAACCCGGCGCGCGTTACCGTCTCCGTTACAGCGTGCGGACGGAAGACTTGAAGAGCGTGAGCACGCTCATCACCGAGATCGTCGATGCGGGCGCTGAGCCGGGGCGCGTGCTGGCGACGGCGGAACCACTGGCAAACGGCGCGAGCGACTGGCAGGCGGTGGCGCTCGATTTCAACGCACCGGCGCGAGCCGAAGCCATCACCGTGCGTCTTAATCGAGCGCCCTGTCCCGCTCAGGTCTGCCCGCTCTTCGGAAAAGTTTGGTATGACGACTTCGATCTCCAACGAGTTGGCGGCGCATGATAGCGCAATGGCGGCAACGCCGGAAACAGCCGCCGTGCCACAGTCACACACGAACGCTCTCATAGAGCGGACGCTGGCGAGCCGTCTCATCATCCTGTTGCTATGCCTCGCCATCGTGCTCTCGGCGCTGGCTTTCGGCACGGTGCATGGGTGGGCATTGGCCGCCTTTCAGCTTGGGGCCGGCCTCATCGGGCTGTTGTGGATGATGGACGCATGGCGCACGCGAGCCTTGCGCGTGAGCCGCAACGCTTTGCAGTGGCCGCTGTTCGGCCTCATCGTGCTCGGAGCCGTGCAACTGCTGCCGTTCGGGGGCGGCACTGAGACGGCGGGAACATCCGCCTCGCCGCGAAGTTTGTCACTCGACCCCTACGCGACGCGCTTCGCGCTACTCCAACTTCTCCCGCTGTTGATTTACTTCGCGGCCACGTTCGTTTTCGTAAATAGCCCGCAACGGCTACGCCTGTTGGTGCGCACGATCATCATCTTCGGCTTCCTGCTCGCCGGTCTCGGCTTGATTCAGTACTTTACCGCCCCGCGCCTGATCTACTGGGTGCGCCCAGCCCCCACGCACGCCGTCCCGTTCGGGCCGTTCTTCAACAGCCACCACTTCGCGGGCTACATGGAGCTCACGCTGGCGTTGCCGCTCGGCCTGCTCATGTCCGGCGCGGTGCCGGGCGAACGGCGACTGCTCTACGCTTTCGCCGTAGCCATGATGGGGATTGCGCTGATCATGACCGGCTCGCGCGGCGCCACGCTGAGCTTTGTCGCCGAAGCGTTTTTCGTGATGGTCGTGTCGAGCCTCGTGCGTCGGCGTCAGGATAAAACGGAAGACGCGGAAGAACAGAAAGGATGGGTGCGGGCGGTGGCATTGCGGCTGGCTTTGGGCATCGTGCTGCTGCTGACACTGTTTACGAGCCTGCTGTTCTTCGGCGGCGAGGTCGCCTTGAACCGGCTGGTCGGCACGGTGAGCGCCGAAGACCCATCAAACGGGCGATTGCATTACTGGGGCAGTACGCTCGACATGATCCGCGATCACCCGTTAACGGGAATCGGACTCGGCGCTTTCGGCGTCACGTATACGCGCTATGACACGAGCAACGGCTTCTATCGGCTTGAACAGGCGCACAACGATTATTTACAGATTCTCGCCGATGCCGGTGTGATCGGGGCGAGCCTCGGACTGGTTTTTATCATCTTGCTGTTTTATCGCGGGCTGGCGTGCGCTCAATCGGGCGATGACTTTCGCCGGGGCATTGCGGTTGGCGCGCTCGCCGGGTGCTTCGCCGTCTTGATCCATAGCTTCTTCGATTTCACCCTGCATACGACTTCCAACGCGCTGCTGTTTCTCCTGCTGGCCGCGCTCGCCACACTTGACGGGCGGGTTGAGCAGCCGGAGACAAACAGTCGTCGTTCCGGCAGACACCAACGTTCGCGGCGGAAACATCGGAGTGGCGCGTAAATTCAGGAGTCCTTAAGTAAACAGGCATGCTGTGATGAAGGCCACAGCCGCTCAAGCAGTGCGCCCCGGCGGCAGTGGGGCCACAACTAACAACGGAGCAGAGTTATGAGCATTCTTGTTACCGGCGGAGCCGGCTATATCGGCAGCGTGACGGTTGAGTTGCTACTGTCTCAAGGCGAACAGGTTGTCGTTCTCGACAACCTGTCGCGCGGACATCGGGGAGCCGTCTCGCCCAGCGTGCCGTTCTACGAGGGGGACATTGGCGACCGCGCGCTGGTGGCGCAGATAGTGCGCGCACACCAAATCGAAGAATGTATCCACTTCGCCGCATTCGCATACGTCGGAGAGTCGGTGTCGGAGCCGGGTCGTTATTTTGTTAATAATCTTGAGCAGGGCATCGCCTTGCTCGACGCGCTGATCACGGCAGGTGTCCGTCGTCTGGTTTTTTCCTCCACTTGCGCCGTCTATGGTGAACCGGAGCGATTGCCGCTCACGGAGTCGCACCGGCAACACCCGACGAATCCTTATGGCTGGTCGAAGTTGTTTATGGAGCGCATTCTTGAAACTTACGATCACGCTTACGCGCTGCGTTTCGTTGCGTTGCGTTACTTTAATGCGGCAGGCGCATCCGCGCAGCACGGCGAAGACCACAGCCCTGAGACGCATCTCATCCCGAATGTACTCGCGGCGGCGCGCGGGCAGCTACCCTTTGTTTCTGTCTACGGCACGGACTACGCGACTCGCGATGGTTCGGCAGTGCGCGACTATATCCACGTCAACGATCTGGGGGCGGCGCACATTTTGGCGCTCAAGCATCTGCGCGCGGGCGGCGCATCGGAGCGGATCAATCTGGGTAATGGCGTCGGCTTTTCAGTGCTGGAAATGATCGAAGCGGCGCAACGCCTGACCGGATGCAAGATTGAGATCAAAAGTGAGCCGCGCCGCGCCGGCGACCCCGCACATTTAGTCGCGGACGCAAGCAAGGCGCGGGCATTATTGAAATGGCAACCGGCGACGCCCGCGCTCGACGCCATCATTGGCACGGCTTGGGCGTGGCATTTAGCGCATCCCTTCGGGTATAAAGATGTCTCAGCCGCCGGGTCTGAAAGTGAACGCCGCGATTGAGCTGGTAGCTCTTGTCGCCTGAGCAGAGTTGGAAACAAATGAGGAAATAAATGAGAATTCTTGTTACTGGCGGAGCCGGCTTCATCGGCTCACATCTATGCGAGCGTCTGGTGGCGGAAGGCCACGAAGTGATCTGCCTCGATAATTTCTTCACGGGTCAGCGGCGGAATATCGCTCACCTGCTTGATAATAACCGCTTCGAGTTATTACGCCACGATGTCATCGAGCCGATCCTCCTGGAAGTGGATCAAATCTACAATCTCGCCTGTCCCGCGTCGCCTGTGCATTACCAATATAATCCGGTCAAGACGGTCAAGACGAATGTGATGGGCATGATCAACATGCTTGGTCTCGCCAAACGCGTGCGGGCGCGCATCCTGCAAGCTTCGACTTCCGAGGTCTACGGCGATCCAGAAATACACCCGCAGACGGAAGGCTATTGGGGCAACGTCAATCCAATCGGGATCAGATCATGCTACGACGAGGGCAAGCGCCTCGCCGAAACTTTGATGATGGACTACTACCGGCAGAACAACGTGGACACGCGGATCGCGCGCATCTTCAATACGTATGGCCCGCGGATGCTGGAGAATGATGGGCGCGTCGTCTCAAACTTCATCGTGCAGGCGCTCAAAGGGCAAGAGTTGACCATCTATGGCACGGGCGAGCAGACGCGCTCATTTTGCTATGTGGACGATCTCGTCGAAGGACTGATGAAGCTGATGAACACGGAAGCGAATGGAGGGGCCGGGAGCGTGCATGACCCGGTAAATCTGGGCAATCCGGGCGAGTTCACCATGCGCCAACTGGCCGAAGAGATCACGCGGTTGTGCGGCACGGACGTGAAACTGCGCTACTGTCCGCTTCCCGCCGACGACCCGAAACAACGTCAACCCGACATCACGCGCGCCCAACAGTTATTCGGCTGGACCCCGACCATTCCATTGCGCGAAGGACTGGAACGCGCGATCAACTATTTCAAAGCAACACTTGGTACAAACGCCGGAGCACAAAATCCGACTTCATGAGTAGCTTAACGGTGGCACCTGTGACAATTTCTCTCAAGCGCCGGGCCGTGTCTGCGCGATACCGCTCTATTGTTATGGTGGCGTTTAGCGCTCAGACCGGCGGGAGCCGAGCGGCCTGTCGTATGCGGTAGCGCAAGCACCGGGCAATAATGTCGCAGGTATCCGCAGTTC
>JBPCIP010000066.1:0-22246 GCA_051006195.1 Pyrinomonadaceae bacterium | reverse complement strand
GGTGTAGCGGTGGAAATCGTAGGTGGTGACGGGGCCGACGCCGTAGGCGGCGGAGGTGAGAAAGATTTCGTCGGCGTCGCCGAGGTCTGAAGTGTCGTAAGCGCCTTCGACGAGCGGAAAGGCGAGTTCTGCGGCGAGCGCGATGGTGCGGGCGCGCGTTGTTCCGGCGAGCGCGCCGGTGGCAAGGGCGGGCGTATGGATCGTGCCGCGTTTGACCCAGAAGAGGTTCGCCATCGTCGCCGAAGCGATCTCGCCGCGCTCGTTCAAGACGACGGCTTCGTGAAAGTCGCGTGCGTGCGCTTCCTCCCAGGCGATGATGTGTTCGAGGTAGTTGACGCTTTTCACGCCGGTCAAAGGCGAGAGCGTGTTGAGGCGGTAAGGCGAGAGCGTGAGCGCGAGACCTTCGGCAGGAAGGGAACGCGCGTCGCCCGTCATCAGCAGCAAATCCGTTTCAATGCCGCCACCCGCCGCCTTCAATTTCCACATGCCGCCCAAGTCACGGGTCAGCAATGTCACCCGCGCCCGCCCGCCCGTCACCTGGTTCTCCGCGAGCAAACGCATGAGCGATTCCTTCACTGTCTCCGGTTCGAGGTGGTTGTGACGCACCCCGCACCGCTCCGCGTGCTCGATGAGCCGCGCCCAATGCTCGGACCAGTGGAACGGCTGGCCGCGATAGACGGCGAGCGTCGTGAAGACGCCGCGCCCGTAGAGCGTCGCCGAAGTCAACGCCGGCAGTTGCGCTTTTGCCAATTCGATCAGACGGTCGTTATGAATAATTCGTGCGTGCATCTTCGGTCGCTCGCTTAACTGTACGACTTAAAGAGAACTTGGAGGAATGACGAGGATACATGATAACGCTACGAACAAATGGGATTTCTCAAACGCCGTCCGCCCGCGCGCCGAGCGCGTGAAGGAGGGCACGCGCTTTGAGGAGCGACTCTTCGTATTCGGCTGCCGGGTCGCTTTCCGCGACGATGCCGCCGCCCGTGTTGAAGCGCGCCCGGCGCGCGCCGACCACCATCGTGCGGATCGCCACGTTGAGGTCGAGCGCGCCGTCGAAGGAAAAGTAGCCGAGCGCGCCCATCGAGAGGCCGCGCGGGGCGCGTTCCTGTTCGTCGATGATCTCCATCGCGCGCAGTTTCGGCGCACCCGTGATCGAGCCGCAGGGAAAAGTCGCACGCAACAGATCGCCCACCCTCACCTCTGCGCGCAACGTGCCCCGCACTTTTGAGACGAGATGATAGAGCGTGGGGTGCTCCTGTACCTCACACAGCGCGGCGACTTCCACTGATCCATAGCGACACACCCGACCGAGGTCGTTGCGCAACAGATCGACGATCATCACGTTCTCCGCCCGATCCTTCGCGCTCGCCAGTAGTTCACGCCTGAATTGCGCATCCGCCTGAGCGTTCGTCCCGCGCGGGCGCGTGCCCTTGATCGGCCATGCCTCCACCCGGCGTGCCTGTGTCGCCTCGTCCCACGCGACGCGCAGGAAGCGTTCGGGCGAGGCGCTGATGACCGTGTCCCGGCGGCGGCGCAGGAAGGCGGCGAACGAGGCCGGGTGCTCTTGCCGCAAACGCAGGAAGACGCCTTCCGCGCTGTCGCCTGCGGCGAGCGGGCAAGTGAATTGTTGCGTGAGATTCGCCTGGTAAATATCGCCCGCGTAGATGTGCTCTTTGATCCGGCGGGCGGCGGCCACATACTCCGCGCGCGTAAAATTCGCCGACGCTTTGATACTTTCGTCGTTGCCTGTCGCCGTCACGAACGGCTTGCCGTGTTGTGCCGCATCGAGGAGGAGCGCGCAAGCCCGTACAAGCTGTTCTTCACCGGCGATGCCGGTGATGTAAGTTGAACCACGCGCGTAGTCGTGAACGACGAGCGTATCGTAGAAAGCGAGCACGGCATCGGGTTCGGGCGCGGCGAGACGGGCGGCGGGCGGGCGACTGCGCAGACGTTGGAAGCCGCGCGCGAAGTCGTAAACGAAAGTGGCGATGCACGCTCCTCCGGCGACGGGCAACTGAGAGTCGGGCGCGGGCGGCACGCGGTAACGCGCGAGCCGTTCATCGAGGAGCGACAACACCGGGGCGCGTTCAATCCGCGTGGAGTTCTCATCGCGTCTTCGGAGCAGCAACTCATCGCCGCGCGCTTCAATCGTCTCGAAAGGATCAAAGCCGGCGATCAAAAAACGCGCCTCGTCGCCGCGTGCGCCGCCGCTGTCGAGAATCTGCACGCGATGTTCCGGCGCAAGCCGAAGCAGGGCGCACAAGAGGTCGTCGGCTGATAGTTCGCATTCGCGCACGACGACGACGACGGGCGAGGGCAACAAACTTGTCTCACCGGGATGCGCGTTGCTCACGATCTTATTCCGCCGCTGCGACCAATGCTTCGGCTTGCAGTTTCTGGCCGAGCGAAGTGCGCCAGTGCGTTTCGAGGGCGGCGAGGTTTTGCGAGATGACGGGTGCGCCGTCAATGGTGATGCGGAGGATGCTTCCGCCGACGCGCCCGATGATCGCGACCGGGCAACTGAGTTCGGCGGCGATTGCTTCGATGCGCGCCCGCGCCGACTCGTCGAAACTGACGATGATGCGTGAAGGCGTTTCGGCGAAGAGGTGGGCGGCGTGGGAGAGAGCGCCCGTCGTTAAATCGACGCTCACGCCGGTTGCCGGGCGGTTCAAGGTGGAGAAACAACTTTCGGCGAGGGCAACGCTGAGGCCACCGTCCGAGCAGTCGTGCGCGGAGCGGAGCAAGCTCTCTTCATTCGCCCGCAGGCACGCCGCCTGGACGCCCCCTTCGAGTTTGAGATCGAGCGTGGAAAGGCGTCCTGTTTGTAGCATCTCTCCGGTCGTGCGTCCCTGTACGGTCGCGGCGTATTCGCTGATCGAGAGGTCGTCGCGGGTCTCACCGAGCAGGGCGACGAGGTCGCCGTCCGATTTGAAACCGGGTTGGATGATGCGGCGCACGTCTTCGATTTCGCCGACCATGCCGATGACGGGCGTGGGCAGGATGCCGCGCCCTTCGGTCTCGTTGTAGAAGGAGACGTTGCCGGAGATGACGGGCGTGTCGAAGGCGCGGCAGGCTTCACTCATGCCGTCGATGGTTTCCGAGAAGGCCCACATCACTTCGGGGCGTTCGGGCGAAGGGAAGTTAAGACAATTAGTGACGGCCAGCGGACGCGCGCCGACGCAGACGACGTTGCGCGCGGCTTCGGCCACGATCTGTTTTGCGCCTTCGCGCGGGTCGGCTGCGCAATAACGACCATTGCCGTCGAGACACATGGCGAGCGCGCGGCGCGTCTCTTTGATCCGCACGATGGCGGCGTCCGCGCCGGGCAGGACTGCTGTGTTGGTGCGCACCATGTGGTCGTACTGGCGATAGGCCCACTCTTTCGACGCGAGATTCGGCGCGGCGAGCAACCGGCGGAGCGACTCGTTGTGATCTTCCTCGAAGGAAGAAACGCTCTGCACCGTCGCCGAGAGAATCGTGTCGAGTTCCTCCGAACTCGCTACCGTCTCATGCAACGAAGGAGTCTCCGGCACGGGCGAAACGCTGTCAGCGACATTGACGGAGGCGGCTTCTTCATCCCTCATCGCTGCTCCGCCCTCATCCCTCCTCTTCGGCGCACGCATCTCGCGTTCGTAGACCGGCGCTTCGTCCGTCAGATAATTGACGGGGATGTCGGCCACCGCGCCCTCGTGATGCACGATCCGGACGTGCCCGGTGTCCGTCACGCGACCGATGACGACGGCGTCGAGTTCCCAGTGTTTGAAGATGTCCACCACCTGCCGCTCGCGCCCCTTGTGCGCGACGATCAGCATGCGCTCCTGCGATTCCGAAAGCATGATCTCGTAGGCCGACATGCCCTGTTCGCGCTGCGGCACGAGCGTCAGATCGATCTCCAATCCTGTCCCGGCGCGTGCAGCCATCTCGCACGAAGATGAAGTCAGCCCCGCCGCGCCCATGTCCTGAATCCCCGCGACCGCGCCGCTGCGCATCGCTTCGAGGCAGGCTTCGAGCAGCAGTTTTTCCAGAAACGGATCGCCGACCTGCACGGTCGGGCGTTTCTCCAAAGCCTCGTCGTCAAACTCGGCGGAAGCCATCGTCGCGCCGTGGATGCCGTCACGGCCAGTCTTCGCGCCGACGTACAACACGGGATTCCCGACGCCTGAGGCACGCCCGAAGAAGATTTGATCGCGGCGCACGAGGCCGAGCGCGAACGCATTGACGAGCGGGTTCAACGCATAGGCATCATCGAAGGCGACTTCGCCGCCGACGGTGGCGACACCGAACGCGTTGCCATAGTGCGCGATGCCGGCGACGACTCCGGCAAGGAGCGCGCGGTTGCGGCGTCCGTGTTGTGCGTGATCGAGCGAGCCGAAACGCACAGAGTTCATCGCCGCGATGGGACGCGCGCCCATCGTGAAGATGTCACGCAGAATGCCCCCGACGCCCGTCGCCGCACCCTGAAACGGCTCGATGAACGAAGGATGATTATGCGATTCGACTTTGAAGGCCGCGCACCAGCCGTCGCCCACATCCACCACGCCCGCGTTCTCGCCCGGCGGCACGACGACGCGCTCATTCCTCGTCGGCAGCCGCTTCAAATGCACGCGCGAGGATTTATATGAGCAGTGCTCCGACCACATCACCGAGAAGATGCCGAGTTCCACGAACGTCAACGCGCGCCCCATCAATTCGACGATGCGCGCGTATTCTTCCGGCTTCAGATTGTGTGTGGAGATAACTTCAGGAGTGATTTTCATAAGTGATGAGTGACAAGTGATGAGTAAAAGGGCGACGGGTTTTCAACTCGTCACTCATCACTCATTACTCATCACTTTGTTGATCGCTTCGCGGAGTTCATCCGGCTTGATGCGGCCTGTGTGTTTGAAGACGAGTTGGCCGCGCGCGTCGAAGAGAAAGGTGGCGGGCAACTCGCCGCCCCACTGCGGATCGACCTGCGCAATGGCCGCCTGCATATCGGTCGCATTCAAGAGGTAAGCGGGCATCGCCGTGGCGCGCATCCGGCGCAGGAATCTCGGCACGCCCGTTTTGATCTCCGCCACCTCATCCGCCGAGACGAGGGCGAAGTCTGGCCCGCGCCCGCGATAGTCCGCCTCGATTTTGACGAGATCGGGAAACTCCACGCGGCACGGCTCACACCACGTTGCCCAGAAATTGACGAGCAGTGGCCGCACCCCTGGAGCATCGCCGCGCCCTAAAAGTTTCTTCAGTCCATCTGCATCGATCTCGCGGACTTCCGGCAACAACGGGGAAGCCGCCCGTCGCCCGTCGTTGCCCGCATTACCTGACCGCGCGTTTCGTGCGCCGCGTCGCCCGCGCCTTCGCGGAACTCGCGCCGCCGAACGACGATTCACGCCGTCAGGCGACGCAGCGGCGGCGATGCGCGGCGCGGTGGCGTCGTTCGTCGCGCCGTCAGGAGCGACGGCGAAAGAGTTCAGGCTCAAAGCGAGTGTAAAGACAAGTTTCAGCATCATCATCATGTCCGGTTAAGAAAAGAGAGGCAAGATTACCAGTGACGAAAAGTAGAGACAAGCGGGGAAGTGATGAGTGATGAGTGCTGGGTTACGAATAAAACCACTTGTCTTAACTCATCACCCATCACTCATCACTCATCACTTTTTTGAGCGTGAACCGCCAGAGCATGCGGTCTTCCGGTTCGTCGAATCGGTGCGCGGCATCGGTGACGCGCCAGTAGCCCAAATGCTGCCAGCGACCGGGGGCGAGTTTGTTGAAGAGCGGGACGCAGTGGCTGCTCTCGATGGCGGCGAGGAGGGCGCGATTGGCGGGCGTCAGGTGTTGATCGCCGCGTCGTCCCGCGCCCGTGTAAAGGATCGTGTCGCCGCTTGCGTCCGCGTGTCTGTCCGGGTAGCAAGCGTTGATGCGCCCGAAGTCCGTCAACAGCGAAATGAGCCGCCCGCCGTGTTGATAGACGCCGCTCCGGATGCGATGCGTGCGTTGAACCTGCGCCCACGAAAGAATCTCGCCTGCCGCCATCGAATCAATTATTTCAGAATCAGGCACAGACTTTCAGTTCTGTGCCTGAATTAAAGTGACCGCTTTGTGCAGTTCGTCCGGCGTGCTGACGGGGCCGTGGACGGCGACGATGCGCTCGACGGCGAGGCCGGACTTTTTCAACCACTCCGCGAAGTGCGCGGTGGTGGCGTTGCCCGCCGTGATGCGCCCGTCTTCGGGGCGGTTCAAAAGGTCGCCCTGATAGATGATCTTTTCGTTCGGCAGGTAGGCCACGATCATCTCGTCCATGTGCGGGCCGGAGCCGATGTCGTGAAGTTCGACCGTCTGCGCGCCGTCGGTGAAGACGCGCTTGCCGTTTTGCAAAGTCTCCCAGACGAGCGGGCGCGGATTGCGCGTCAGCGCGTCGGGCTGGACGGTGAAGTTGCGCGCGGCGGCGACGCGCTCGAAGAAGGCTCGCTCGCCCGGCGTCGTGATGATCGTCGCGCCCTCGGCGATGTAGGTGCGCACGCCGCCCGCGTGGTCGTCGTGATGATGCGTGACGGCAGCATACTTGACGGGCTTGCCGGGCATCAGTTCCTTGACCTTCGCGAGCACTTCGCGCGAGGTGTTGTCGCCGCCCGGCGTCTCGACGATCATGACATGGTCTTTGAAGCCGACGGCGAGCACATTGTAGCCGCCCGCGCGAATCGTATAGACGTTCTCGGCGAGACGGTTGACGGGCGGCGTCTCGACCGGAGCGGCGGCGGAGGGGGCGGCAAAGCTTTGCGGCGCTTTGAACTGTTCATCGCCGTAAGTCCGGTTGAAGGCGACCTCCGTGTAAGGAATCTCTTCGGTAATTTCGCCCATCACTTTGGTGACGCGCGCGGTCGGGACTTGAAACTTATCTACGGCGCGATAGCCGGGGAAAATGATCTCCTGCACCGAGTCGCCGAAATACGGATCACTTCCCATCGCTTCAAACTTAGACATGAGATGCGTCTGCGCGTCCAGATAGAGCGCCAACTGCGCCCCGTCTTCGGTAGCGTAAGCGAGCACATCGTGAGGGCGCGCGTTGAAGTTCGCGCGTCCGAGCGAACGCACATGCGCGGCGCGGTTCAAAGCGTTGAAGAGGATGTTGTGGGGCAACCAGCGCAGGCGGGCGCGGGCGGCTTGCGGCGGGAGAGCGGCGGCGGAGGTGATGCGCTTTTCCAGAAAAGAGACGCGCGCCGCGCCTTCTCTGCCGCTCGACATCAAGCCCCAGTGCCAGTTGAAGCCGCCGGGATAGCTGCCCCGGTTGTCTTGATAAAAACGCTCGCGCTTGAGGTCCATGATGAGCGTGCCGCCGAGCGGCGTGCGCTCGTAGGGCGGCGCGGTGCGGCGACTCTGATTGCGATGCACGGTGAAGCCTTCGTGCCGGATCATGAAATTCTCAATCGAGCGCAGGGCATCGAGTCCGCCGTAAGCCGCGACTGCCGTGTCCAGCACGCGCTTCGCCTCGCGATACGATTTTTCGGATGCGGTCAATTCCGGCGGTTGCGGCTGCCCCGACGCATTTTCGACTGATGACAGCACGGCGGTGAAGAGAGCAAGACACAACGCGATTTTCGAGTGACGCATAAAAAGTTCTCCTTTTGGAATTGTCTGGGGGGAGACCAAACTGCCCTTGCCGTTATGATCATTCAATAGCTGGCGTGGGCGCGCGGAAGTTCCTGAAAATTCTCGCTCAGGAGGTCGTCACGGCGGCGAGCGTGGCGGCGAGCGAGCGGAAGAGGCCGCGCCCGTCCGTCGAGCCGAGCAAGTCTTCACAGGCGCGTTCAGGGTGCGGCATCAAGCCGAGCACGTTGCGCTCGCGGTTACAAATGCCCGCGATGTGGTCGCGCGAGCCGTTCGGGTTAATTTCGTCCGTCGTGTTTCCCTGTGAGTCGCAGTAGCGAAAGATGATGCGGTCTTCGCGTCTGAGCGTGGCGAGCGTCTCGTCGTCGCACACGTAGTTGCCTTCGGCGTGGGCGATGGGGAGGCTGAGCAGTTGGCCGCGCCGGAGTTCATTCGTGAAAGGCGTGTCGGCACACTCGACACGCACCCGGACGTGCTCGCAGCGAAAATGGAGATCGCGGTTGCGGATGAGCGCGCCGGGGAGCAAGCCCGCCTCGCACAAAATTTGAAAGCCGTTGCAGATGCCGAGCACGAAGCCGCCGCGCGCCGCGAATTCACGCACGCTCGTCATCACGGGCGAAAAGGAGGCGAGCGCGCCCGCGCGCAGATAGTCGCCGTAGGAGAAGCCGCCGGGGATGATCAGCGCGTCGTACTCGCCGAGGTCAACTTCGCGGTGCCAGAGAAACGAGACGGGCTGGCCGACATGTTTCGAGATGACGTGATAAGCGTCGTGGTCGCAATTCGAGCCGGGAAAAACGATGACGCCGAATTTCATGCTTCGATCTCCACGCGGTAATCTTCGATCACCGGATTCGCCAGCACCTCGCGCGCCATGCGTTCGGCGGTTTCCCGCGCCCGCCCGTCGTCCAACGAAGCGTCGAGCGCGATCTCGAAATACTTCCCCTGCCGCACGTCCGCGATGCCGCCGTAGCCCAGAAGCGCGACCGAATGCTGAATGGCCTTGCCCTGCGGGTCGAGCACGCCCGATTTCAATGTGACGTAAACTTTTGCTTTCACTATTACACCCCTCGACAACTTAATCGCTTTGCAACTCACCGGCTTCGATTAGCAATTGTCGCCCTACGTTTTCGTCCATGTAAAAACCTTCCGCCTTTAGCTTCAGATGGTAAGGTTTAACTTCCGGAATAGCTCCTGCTTCTTTCAGCATATTTAACAGCTTCCCGGTTCTAATGGTCTTTAGTTGCATATTATTGGCTGTCCTAAAACCTTTGCGTTCATCAATCAGCAAAGCCGCCTGTTTGAACTCGGCCTGAGCGATAGCCGATGCTTCGCCCTCGTCCAAATCCGCTTTCAAATATTCCTTAGTAAATTCATCGGCTTCATAACAATCAAT
This sequence comes from Pyrinomonadaceae bacterium, assembly GCA_051006195.1. GTDB lineage: Bacteria > Acidobacteriota > Blastocatellia > Pyrinomonadales > Pyrinomonadaceae > JAIVJZ01. The sequence continues at coordinate 13,266 of JBPCIP010000066.1, read as the reverse complement.
GAAAAAACCTTTCATCTCACCAATGGTTTTTTGTAACCGACGCTTGCCTTTTGAAGGAGCTTTGTAAGCTTCTCGTTTGACTTCGGGGGGGATGAGAATGTTTTTGAAAAGATACGGCAAGAACTCTGCTACCTCTAGGCTGACTAATCGCGTAAGCAAAGTGTTATCAATGACGGCGAGCGGCAAACCTCCGTGCTTAGAGCGTCGGCCCATCTCTATTCTTCGCCTGCTAACTCGCTAAGTGCGACTAGACCCAGTGCTATGCCGGCAATCCAACCGAGAGCGGTTAAATCGTCTTTACGCTTCTTACTACGAATTTGGTTAAGCACGTTCAGCAATGATGCTTCGTGCGCAGTAGGCTTTGCTCTGTCGAACTGAACGATCTGATTGGCAGGAATATTTTGAACGGGAACTCCTTGCTCTATCAGAGCAATAACCGGCTTGCCTGCCCGCGCAGCGGCTTGCAGTTCGAGGTTGACAAGATTAACCGCGGCCACTTGTGCAGTTCTAGTGAGCAAAGCGATAACGGCATCGCTTTGTTTGATCTGATTGCGAACGTCTGTATTGATGCTGCCGTGCGCTGCTTGAGTGCGGTCGGGCAACAGAATAGAAATGTCATAGGCAGCCGCGACCGCCCGGAGTCGCGCTGCAATTGGAGCATCTAACCGCCCAACTGCATAACTAAGAAAAACCTTCATAGCAGCTTCCTCCAGGGAGTCATAATTTTAGCTCTAAGTTATTATTGAGTCGAATACGCGCGCAAATACTCTGTCAACATTGCGCAAATATGTTTCGAGCGCGAAGGCTCGTTCGATCTGTTCGCGCGAGAGATGAGCGCCTATGTCGGCATCGGCGAGGACGCGAGTGCGGAAGTCGCCGCCTTCGTCCCAAGTCCGCATGGCGTTGCGCTGCGTCCATTCGTAAGCCTGTTCGCGCGAGACGCCGCTTCGCGTGAGAGCGAGCAGGAGTTGGCCGCTGAAGACGAGGCCGCGCGTGGCGTTTAAGTTCTCAAGCATGCGCGTCGGGTAGACGACGAGCGTGTCGATGAGCGACGCGGCTTTGGCGAGCATGTAGTCGAGCGCGATTGAGGCATCGGGCAGAACGACGCGCTCGGCGGACGAATGCGAGATGTCGCGTTCGTGCCAGAGAGCGACGGATTCGAGTCCGGCGATTGAATAACCGCGCAGCAGTCGGGCCATGCCGCAGATGCGCTCCGAGAGAATCGGGTTGCGTTTATGCGGCATCGCCGACGATCCCTTTTGGCCTTGCTTAAAACGCTCTTCGGCCTCGCGCACTTCGGTGCGCTGCCAGTGGCGAATCTGCAAGGCGAACTTGTCGAGCGACGATGCGATGATGGCGAGCGTCGAGAGATACTCGGCGTAGTTGTCGCGCTGGATCACCTGCGTCGAGACGCGTGCCGCCGCGATCCCCAGACGCGCGCAAACACGCTCTTCGACGGTTGGATCGAGGTGGGCGAACGCGCCGACTGCGCCGCTGATCTTGCCGACAGCGACTGCCTCACGCGCGCGTTCGAGCCGTGCGCGATTGCGGCGCATCTCGTCGAACCAGAGCGCGAAGGTGAGGCCGAAAGATGTTGGCTCGGCGTGGACGCCGTGCGTGCGCCCGATCTGCGGCGTGAATTTGAACTCATGCGCGCGTCGCCGCAAAACTTCGAGCAGCGCGTCGATGCGCCCCAGCAGCAGATCGCAACTGTCGCGCAGCAAAAGAGCGTTCGCCGTGTCAACTACGTCAGAAGACGTAAGGCCGTAATGAACGAAGCGCGCGGCGTCGCCAATATTTTCAGCGAGCGCGGTGGTGAAAGCGATCACGTCATGGTCGGTCGTCCGCTCGATTTCGTTGATGCGCTCGACCGTGAACGCGGCGCGCGACTTGATCTCTGCAAAAGCCTCGCGCGGGATCGTGCCCATCTCCGCATGCACTTCGCAGACGGCCAATTCCACGTCCAGCCACTTCTGAAATTTAGCGGCCTCCGCCCAGAGCGCGCCCATTTCGGGCAAGGTGTAACGATTGATCATAAGAGTGATGAGTGATGAGTGATGAGTGATGAGACAAAGAAATTTATCTCGTCACTCATCACTCATCACTATTTCAAAGCATTCGAGTTCACCGCGTAACGCGCGAGCAGCCAGCGTCCCTCGCGTTCGACGAGGGTGAAAGTTTCGATGGCATGGGCGCGCTCGAACTCGGTGTTGTAGTTGACGACGAGCGTGTGGCCGGCGAGCGCGCCGCCCGCGCGTTCGCGTTCCTGCGCGCCCACTTGCGCGCGGCTGCGCACGTCGCCGAGACTGGTGCGGATGCGTTCGAGATTTGCGCGACTCTCGAACGCCGTCGCCGTCTGTCGCCATTCATCCGCCGCCTCCGCATTTATCTTATCGTAACTGCCGCGCGCGAGATCGCCAGTGAAACTGTCAATGGCGGCCTGCGCTTCCGGGGGCAGGCCGCTTCGTTTTTGCTCGACGTTGCAGGCTGTCGTCAACGCGAAGAAGAGGCACAGCAGCACGAGCGCACCGTACTGTAGCTGCCGAATCGTCAGCGCGCCGCTCATAATTCGATCCACGCGGTCGGCTCTTTGGGGAACGAGAGCGTGATCCGGGTCGTCGTCGCAAAAAGCGAGCCGCGTTCTTGCAGAGCGATTTCCGCCGAGAGCTTGGCGAGGTATGGATTGTTGGCGCGTTGCGAGAGATGTGTGAGCACGACATGCTGCGCGCCGCCGTCGTACTCGTCGCGCAGCCACAGGGCGACATCTTCATTCGAGATGTGCCCGGTGCGCGACAGGATGCGCTGCTTCAATTCCCACGGGTAGACGCTGCACGCCTTGAGCATGTCGCGGCTGTGATTCGACTCGATGATGATGGCGGCGCAACCGCGCAGGCGTTCGTTGATGAGCGTTGTGATGTGGCCGAAGTCCATCAAGGTGGCGAGGCAGATGCCGTCGTGGCGGGCGGTGAAGCCGAAGTTGTCTGCCGCGTCGTGCGGGATGGTGAACGGGTGAAAGTCGATCTCGCCGATGCGGAAGTCCCGGCTCGAAGAAATTTCTTCCGTCCGGTCGCGCAAAACGTCGGCGCGTTTGCGAGGTTCGTCTTTCGCCGTGCTTTCGTGGTCGCCAATATAGGCGTCGCGCGTCTCACCGGAAATATAGACGGGGCAGGAGAGGCTTTTGAGCAACACGCGCAGGCCGCCCGCGTGGTCGCCGTGTTCGTGCGTGATGATGATGCCGTCGAGCGTCGCGGCATCGCAACCGACGAGCGCGAGACGGCGCACGAGTTCCTTCGCGCTCATCCCGGCATCGACGAGCACGCGCGTCTCCCCCGCGCAGATGAGCACGGCATTTCCCGATGAGCCACTACCGAGGACGGTGAATTTCATAAAGCGGTGACAAGTGGCGAGTGACAAACGACGAGTAAGAATAAATGTCTGATTTTTAACTTGTCACTTGTCACTCGCCACTGTTCTTAAATTTCCAGACGCGAGCGCGTCACTTTGAAGCCGTTGAGATTGCCGAGCGCGCCGAGGGCCAGGGTGTCGGAAGTGAAGCGGGCGCGGGCGACGCGCTGCATGTCTTCGGGCGTGACGGCGGCGAGGCGCGCGATGATCTCGTCGGGCGAGATGCGGCGACCGTGCATGATCTCTTGTCGGGCCAGACTTCCGGCGCGTGCGCCGGTGGATTCGAGGCCGAGCAAAATCGAAGCGATGGCTTGGTCCTTCGCAAGTTGGAGTTCGTCTGCGCCGACCAATTCGCGCACGACGCGGCGTAGTTCGGCGAGGGCGAGCGAGAGCACTTCGTCGAGTTGGTCGGGCGACGTGCCGGCGTAGATTTGGAACATGCCGGTGTCGGTGAAATTGTTTGCCGCCGCGCCGACCGAGTAGGCGAGGCCGCGCTCTTCGCGAACGCTTTGCCAGAGACGGCTCGATGTGCCGCCGCCGAGGACGGAGCCGAGCAGACTGGCCGCGTAGCGGTCTTCGTCGCGGGCGGAAGGCCACGGCGACGCGAGAATCAAGTGCGCCTGTTCGAGTTCGCGCTTGCGCTGAATAAGGATGGGCGCAGCGGGGCGCGGCGGCGCGTCTCGTTCCGCTTGAGACAATTGCTCGTCGGGCGTCGCCGCCGCGTCGCGTTCCGTGAAAGCGCGTTCGGCCAGTTCGACGAGTTGGGCATGAGAGACGTTTCCGGCGGCGGCGATGACGAAATTGCGCGGGTGGTAAGCCGTGCGGTGAAACGCCGAAGTGCGTGCGCGGTCGAAGGACGAGACGGTTTCGGGCGTGCCTTCGATGGGGCGACCGAGCGCGTGGTCTGGATAGTAGGCAGCGTGGAAGAGTTCGCCCAAAAATTCTTCAGGCGAGTCTTCGACCATCTTCATTTCTTCGATGATGACCTTCTGCTCGCGTTCGAGTTCCACCTCGTCGAAGCGCGGGCTGATGAGCATGTCGGCCAGCAGATCGAAGGCTTGCGGGAGCGCCGTGTCCACCACTTTGAGCGCGAAGCCGGTCATTTCGTGCGAAGTGTAGGCGTCGAAATTGCCGCCGAGGCGGTCGGATTCGATGGCAATGTCGAGGACAGTGCGGCGGCCAGTGCCTTTGAAGACGGCGTGCTCGATGAAATGGCAGATGCCGTTAAATGCGGGCATTTCATGGCGTGAGCCGCGCCTGATCCAGATGCCGATGGTGGCCGAGCGTAGACCGGGCATGTGCTCGGTCAGGACAATCGCGCCAGTTGAAAGTTTGGTTGAAATTATTGCTTCGGTCATTCGCGGTTGAATTTAGATGCGAAAATTTTTGACGGGTTGGTGATCACTTTTGCAGTAAGAGGCATCGTAGCATGCGAAAAGGATCGGGGCAAATTCGCGCCGGAGAATGACCGCAAGTACCAAACCGCCTGCTTGACAGGGTTTGCACGCTTGACGGAAAATAGCCGCCTTCGCGCTCAAGCGGGTTTTGGCCGGATCGAGCAGAGCACTCGTGCGGCATTATGCTAACGAATTTAAGGAACTACTTTTTCAGTCTCCCTGCCGCCATCCAATGGACAAGAAAGAATCGCTTGAGGGTGCGCTTTTCCGCAAGGTCCGGGAAAGTGCGCCGGGAGGTTTTGGTGCGATGAGAAAAACTTACTGGCGTGTGAGTTTGACGATGTTCGCGCTGTTCGTCATTGGCGCAGCGAGTTCGCCGCAACCGGTTGCCGCCGCTACCCTTAGTCGCAAACTCGGAGTGGTCAGCGGTTCGGTGCGCGACCACAAGGGTAACCCGCTCGCGGGCGCGCTCGTCCAACTTCTTCGCGACGGCGCGAACAACGTCTCCAAACAGACGCGCACCGCAGCGGACGGAACATTTATCGCACGCATCGTGCCGGGTCGTTACCTCCTGACCGCGCTCGCCGATGGTTTCAACGCCACCACCTTCAACGCCGTCCAAGTCAATCCGTCCGACGAACTCATCTATCGCTTCAATCTGGAACCCGTCGGGCAGGGGCGCACCGTGCCCGAAAAACGCAACGACCGTAACGACCGCAAGTGGATTTTGCGCTCGACGCAAAACCGCCGCTCGATCTTCCAGAACAACGAAGAGGCGGATGCGACCGTCGCGGCGGTCGAAGACCTTTCAGGAGCGGAGGCGGGCGCAGAAGAAGAAGTGGCGGCAGCCAATATCGGCGGCGACGACGACGATGCGTGGATGGGTGAGGGGCAAAACGTGCATGGCGTGGTTGAAACTTTTACAACCGCGTCAGCCGACCCGAACGCGCCTGCTTATACAGGCACTAACTTTGCCCTCTCGGTTCCGGCGAGCGCACAGCTAGACTTGATTTTCGCCGGGCAACTTGGCACGAATTCGTTGGCGCGCCTGGAAACGACCGGACGTTTTCGCGTGGGCGCGCGTCACCTCTTCAGCGCGACCATCGGCGGCGCGGACTTGCCGCTCGCCTTCAAATCAGCGGGCGCGGGGCGGCAACAACAGTCGCTCAAACAAGTCTCCGTGCGCGCGATGGACGAGTGGGTCGTGCGCGACGGGGTCATCGTCGTGCTCGGTCTGGACTATGCGCGTTTCACCGGCGCGCACGGGGCGGGGACGTTCAGCCCGCGCCTCGGCTTGCAGTTTGAGACGGACGCGCGCACGCGCCTGCGTGTGGGCTACACGCCGGGCGGGGTGAATTCGCAGGCCCGGTCGGTGGCGCGTTTTGAAGACGGCGCAATCGTGTTTCCCGAAATGGCCGGACAGTCAATTGCATTCGCCGACGAGCGCGCGTTGATGGAGCGCAGCAGCCGTCTGGAATTCGGCGTCGAGCGCGTGCTGGACAACAATTCGAGCCTTGAGGCGACCGCCTTTTTCGACACGACCGACGGGCGCGGGGTGGGATTGCTCAGCGCGCCGCTCAATGCTTTCGCGAACGAGCAGGGCGCGGAACTGCTTAATATCGCTAACCAGCAGGGCGCGGCGCGCGGCTTGAGAGTCGTCTATGCCAGACGCCTGAGCCGATTCTTGAAAACTTCCGCCGGTTACTCGTTCGGGCGCGGGCAGGAACTCGCCGCAGGCTTTACCGCACAATCATCCTCACCGGGCGAATTGTTCGACGATGGGTTTTTCCAGACCGTCGCCGCACAGATCGAGTCGAACTTCGACACGGGAACACAGGTGCGCACCATTTTGCGTTTCTCACCGCGCGCCGCCGTCTTCGCCATCGATCCTTTCGCCGGACGCGTCGCCGTCTTCGACCCCTCTTTGAGCATTCTCATCACGCAGGATTTGCCGACTTTCGGCCTGCCCCTGCGCGCCGAGGCCGTGCTCGACGCGCGCAATTTGCTCGACGCGCAGACTTACGTGGACGACGGCGAAACGCTCACTTCGGTCAACGCGAATCGTCGCTCCGTGCGCGGGGGAATTTCCGTCCGCTTCTGAAAGTAGGAACAGAGATGAAGGCAACGGCGAAGAGGCGAGAATAAAGCTCGACATTCTTCGCCGTTGCCTTTTGCTTTGTTGTGCGTCCTTGAGTAACGACAGTAAAGACTCAGGCCGGTCAAGTCCTGTTATTTCCAAAATCTCGGATAAATGCAAAAAGTTGAATTTAAGTTCGTCCGGCTTTTCGGGCCGGTCATGAGCGTAAGAGTTACGGGAAAGCGGCGAAAAGCGGCATATCAAGCGGTCACGGCAACGCGCTACGCAGCGCGCCGGACAACATTTCAGGAGCATCGGTCTCGATCCTGCTTGGAACATCAATTGCTTTGTCTAATCGGTTTGGGTAGAGAGATGAGGGAGGGCAGGCGGCAGTGAAATCTGTGCTGACAACGCGGGCGTGGGTGCTGCTGATCGCGGCATCGTTGCTCGTCGCTGCCGGCACGCTTAATTTCGCGCAACGCCTGACGCGCACGCCCCCGCCGACGGACGGCGTCGTGTGGGAGCAGACCGAGCGGGGCATCATCGCCCGTTCCGTCGCCCCAAACTCGGCGGCCAGTCGCGCCGGCATCCTCGGCATCCTCCCCGGCGACCGCCTCGTCGCCATCAGCCCCGACGAAGTTCACAACGATCCAATCATCGCCGCCTCCGAAGTTCAGATGTATCTGGAGGAGGCCGCCAAGACGGGCCAGCGTCTGCGCTACGGCATCGAACGCCCCATCTCGGCAAACGAGACGCGCGATTACTACGTCTATCTCGACGATCTGCAAACGATCCCGAACCGCACGACGCGCGATTACTACATCAACTTCATCGGCATCGTCTACCTGCTCGTCGGCCTTTTCGTCCTCTTCAAGCAGGGCGGGCGCGCTCCCTTCGTCATCCATTTCACGACGCTCTGCCTCGCCGCTTTCGTCCTGCACTTCTATAAGCCCATCGGCTTCTACGAAGACTTAGACCTCGCCGTCGCTTTCCTCGACGACGCGGCCTACGTCCTCTTCGCGCCGCTCTTCCTGCATTTCTGCGCGATCTACCCGGTGCTCCGCCATCTCTCCGAGCGGAGACCCCGGCTCGCCGCGTTGCTTTACCTGCCCGCCCTTGTGCTGCTGCTGTTGACCACGCTCATCGACTTTGTTGCGCCCGCTCAACTGAACTTTTCCGAAGCGTTCATCGGCAATCTTTACAAAGCGGAATTCGCGCATTTCTGGCTCGCGCTCGTCGGGGGCGCGGCGCTGCTCGTCAGGCGTTTCTGGAAGAGCGACGCGGCCATCGTGCGCCAGCAGTTGAAGTGGGTCGTGTGGGGATCGGCGCTGGCGATCACGCCGTTCAGCCTGCTCTACGCGGCTGGCTATCTTTTCGGCGACGTGGTGGTGGCGACGACGGCGACCGACGCGGTCACCGAGCGTTGGCTCATCGACGCGGCGGTGCTGCCGCTCATCCTCATCCCGCTTACGTTCGGCAACTCGGTCGTGCGCTATCGCTTGATGGACGTGGACGTGGTCGTGCGCCGCGCGGCGGTTTACGCGCTGACAACGCTCACCATTGCCTTGATGATCGGCCTCGTCGTTTACGTCGCGGGTCTCTACGCGTTCGGCGGCGAAGTGGTCGCACCGGGCGTCATCACGTTGCGCGTGATCATCGCCGTCTTGGCCATGACCGTCATCGTGATGACCGCCGCGCCCATTAAGAATTTCCTGCAGGAGCGCACCGACCGTCTCTTCTACGGCGAACGCTACGATCTGCGCCACGGCCTCCTCGACTTCGGACGCACGCTCTCGGCGACAACGACGCTTGAGCCGCTGCTCGACGCGCTCGTCAGTCGCTTGCAGCAGGTGCTGGGAGTCGCCCGCGTCGCCATCTTTATCGAAGACGAGCGGGCGGCCTCCGGTTATCGCGTGGCGCGTTCGGTCGGTTTGTCCTCCGAAGTGCTCGTCCCGCAGGATTTTCGCGAAATGATCCGCGCGCGTTCGGCGGAGGCCGGAATCGTGCGCGCCGACGACATCGATCTTTCGCCTGAAACGACCAACTTCGTGCGCCGCGCTTTGCACTACTACGTGCCGTGCGTCGTGCGCGGGCGCATGGTCGCCGTCATCGGGTTGGGACGTTCGACGGGCGGCGCGCTGCTCTCTACGGAAGATTTGGAAATTTTGCGTACCGTTTCGGGCTACGTCGCGGTCGCGATTGAAAACAGCCTGCTTTATCAGGAGCAGACAGCGCGCGCCGCCGAACTCGAACTGCTCAAAGAATTCAACGAATCCATCGTCGAATCGATCAACGTCGGGCTATTGGCCGTCGATTCCGGCGGGCGCATCACGGGCTGCAACACCGCGCTCGAAGAATTGTTGGGCGTGCCCCGCGATGAAGCGATTGGGGCGCGCGTCGAAGATTTGTTCGCGGATGATTTCGCGGAGACGCTTGAACAGGTGCTCGGCGACAATAATTGGGAATTGGCCGCGCTACGCCACGTCTACAAACTGCACACGGCGACGCGCGCCGGTCGGTCGCTGATTCTCAATATCGCGTTCGCCCCCTTACGCCGCACGGAAATTTCCCCGCACACGGGCGCGCTCGTCGTCCTCGAAGATGTCACGTCGCGCGTGCGGCTCGAAGAACAGTTACAACAGCGCGAAAAACTCTCTTCCATCGGCCTGCTCGCGGCGGGCGTGGCGCACGAAATCAACACGCCGCTCACCGGCGTCTCCAGCTACACGCAAATGCTCCTCGGCATGCTCGCTGAAAACGACCCGAAACATAAACTCCTCGAAAAGATTCATCGTCAGACCGAACGCGCCACGGGCATCGTCAATAATCTGCTCAACTTTTCGCGCACGGGCACGGCCACCGAGTTTAACGAGGTTGATGTCAACCGCGTGCTCAACGACACGCTGCAACTCCTGGAACCACAACTGCGCCAGAGCCGAATCGAGATCGTGCGCCAATACGATGCGACGCTTCCCGCAGCCTACGGCAACAGCGGCAAACTCCAACAGGTCTTCACCAACCTCATCCTGAACGCGCGCGATGCGCTCCCGGACGGCGGGCAGATCACGCTCTCGACGGCTACGGACGACGGCGAGTCGATCATCATCCGCGTCACGGACACCGGCATCGGCATCGCGCCCGAAAACGTCGCGCGCATCTACGATCCCTTCTTCACGACGAAAGGCGTCGGGCGCGGCACGGGGCTGGGTCTCGCCGTTTCTTACGGCATCGTGCAGGAGCATGCCGGCCACATCACCGTGCAGAGCGCGCCCGGTCGCGGCACCACCTTCCGCCTCACGCTCCCGACCATGCAGGGACGCGCGCACCTCCAGGCCGCGAGCGATTAGAAATCCGGGGAAAGGTAAATCGAGGGAAAGAGCAAAAGGAAGAGGTCTGCATTCGCTTCCTTTCGTCTTCTCACCTGCGCCTTTCCCCTTTCTGCCTCTTGGTGTAATCTCGCACTCGTTCTATACAAACAATTCAATCGTAGGTCGCCACTTGTCATGACACCCAAACGAAGTCTCTTGAGCCGGGAAAGAAGGGCTGCCGGCGCGCGTGTGTTCGGGCTGGCCTGCGCCGCTTTGTGTTTGACGGCAACGAGCGTTTGTCTCGTCACGGTTGAAAGCGGCGCAGGCGAATTGACAACTTCCGCCACTTCCGCCGCCGCTAAAACTGTGGTGCTGCGCCTGCGGTCGTTTGCGCCGCGTGCGAGCGGGCGGGTGGAAGTAGAGCCGACGAAGCGGGGTGGGCGGGTGCGTGTGACGGCGGTGAATCTTCCGCCGCCGCAGAATCTTGCGCCGAACGCGCGGGCATACGTGGCGTGGGCGAGCGGCGGGCGCATCGTGCGGCTCGGCGAGTTGCGTCGTGATGCGCGCGGAAGCGGTTCGCTCGTCTTTTCGCACCCGCCAGAGTTTACGCGTTACAGTTTGATCGTCACGGCGGAGACGAGCGCGAATGCGACACGTCCGACCGGCGCGCCCGTTTTCTCGACGCGCGCCAACGAAGTGGCCGCGCTCTTTCCCGTCAAAGACGAGAACCGCGCCCGGCGCGCGACGCCGCCGCGAAGCGACGCAACAGCAATTGCCGCGCGCAACCCGGCGGGCAACGCGGCAAACGAAACTCCCCGCGCTGCCGCCGCCACAACTGCCGCCACGCCCGCGACCGCGTCGAGAACCGGAGGGCGCACTGCCACCACCACCACGAGAGGTGCGGAAAGGGCGGCGGCGGCAGCAACAGCGCGTGACTTTAATGCGGAGATCGATGAAGCGATTAAGAACCATGACAGGGCGCGCACGCTCATGCTCGTCGGCGACAGGGGCGCGCGGCGCGCGCGCGCGGTGGCACGCGTGGCGACGCAGAATGGCACCGCCTATGTCCGTGTGCGCTTCCGCCGCGTGCCGCCGGCTTCCCGCTTCGGCGCGGGCAGTCGTTATGCGATGTGGGCTTTGATCCCCGAAGACGGCACGGTTTATCTCGGGAGTTTGCCCACGCGCAACTTGAACGGCAGGCACACCTACGCGCGCACCGAAGGCGTCAACTCGGACAAGTTTCGGCTGCTCGTCACGGCAGAGCCGCGCATCCCGACCACGCGACTCAGAGGCCGCCGCGTGCTCATGACTTACAAAGGGAGAAGAAGAAGAAAGTGACAGGTGATAAGAAATATAGTGAGAGGTGAGAGGTGAGAGGATAAAGCTAATCGGTTTTACCCATCACCATCACCATCATTCATTACTTATCACTTACTCTTGGTCGTCGCTTGTCACCCGTCGCCCGTCACTGCTTTAATTGTCTTATGGCAAAAAAGGGTTCGGTGCTCGTCATTGACGACGAGGAGATCATGCGTGATGTGTTGGAGACGCTGCTCTCGGCGGAAGGGTATCGCGTCGATCTGGCGAAGACGGGCGAAGAAGGTTTGGAAGCTTACGGGCGACGCGCTTACGATGTCGTGCTCCTGGACGTATCGATGCCGGGCATGGGGGGCTTGAGCGCGCTCGAAGAGATTCTAAAACTTGACGCGGAGGCCGTCGTCACGATGATCACGGCTTACGCCACGTTCGATACGGCGATTGCCGCTTGGGAGCGCGGCGCGTTCGGTTGCATCCGCAAGCCGTTCAAGAACGAGCAGGTGGTGGCGACGATTGCCGCCGGGATCAAACGGCGGCGCAAAGAAGAGGAGCGGCAGACGCTCCGGCGCGCTTTCGGGCGCAGCGTCAACCGCGGCATCATCGGTCGCTCCGAGAAGATGCAGGCCATCTTTCAACTCGTGGACCAGGTTGCGCCCGCGCGCTCGACCGTGCTCGTCACGGGCGAATCGGGGACGGGCAAAGAGATCATCGCCCGCGCCATCCACGATCAAAGCCCCCGCGCTCAGAAGGCTTTCATGCCGGTCAACTCTTCCAACATCCCTTCGGAACTGCTGGAGTCGGAACTCTTCGGCCACACGCGCGGCGCGTTTACGGGCGCAGTCGCGGCCAAAAAAGGACTTTTTGAAGTGGCCGACGGCGGCTCGGTCTTCCTCGACGAGATCGGCAACATCCCGCCGGAAACTCAGGCGCGCTTGCTGCGCGTGATTCAGGAGCGCGAATTTACGCCGCTTGGCGACACCACGCCGCGCCGCGTCGATGTGCGCATCATCGCCGCCACCAATATCGACCTTAAAGAAGCTGTGCGGCAGGGAAGTTTTCGCGAGGACTTGTACTATCGTCTCGCCGTCGTGCCCATCGAACTTCCCCCTCTGCGCGAACGGCGCGAAGACATCCTCCCGCTCGCGCAGCATTTCATCCGCAAGTATAACGAGGAGAACGCTCGCCACATCTCCGATCAACTCGCGCCCGAAGTGCTCGCCCTGATGGAGGCTTACACCTGGCCGGGGAACGTCCGTGAGTTGGAGAACGTGATGGAGCGCGCCGTCGTCATCGCGCCCACTGACGAGGTGACGAGCCGGTGTCTGCCGACGGAGATCAGCGAGCCGCAGCGTTCGCTCGGCGCGAGCGTGAGTTCGGGTGCGGAGGGAGTGGATGTCGGGCGCGGGGTGGATTTTTACGACGAAGTGCGTCGCTTTGAAGTTGATCTCATCCGGCGCGCGTTGGACCAGACCGGCGGCCATCAATCCCGCGCCGCGCGCCTTCTGGGCATGAACGCGACGACACTCAACTCCAAGATCAAGACCTACAACATCCAGTTGCGTTCCTGATAACGACATCGTCGCTCTCATCAATTAGAAGTTTCTTATGCGCCAGCAACTGAAGCAGTGGTAAAACGTCAACTACCACGCCGTGAACGGCGGTGGCTTGTCCTTCCAGTTTTCGGGCTGCGCCCCGTTAGTCTAAACTAAGACGGAGGTACTTCTGGGGATGGCTGACAAAACAGTGGCGTCTGTTTCCCTTG
>JBPCIP010000065.1:0-10737 GCA_051006195.1 Pyrinomonadaceae bacterium | reverse complement strand
GTTGTGCCATTCTTCTTGACGTGTCGAGAGGCACAGCTCGGACAAGTAACTTCTTCGTAGCTCACGCCTCGAAGAATAGCTTGTCCGAGCCTTCATTTCACCCCAGCATAAATTCTGAGACACGACCAAATTAATTAAGGCAGCAGGATTCAATCCTAATGACTTTGTGCCGTTTTAGCTTCGTTAACCGGAGCTCTAAGCCATTAGCTGAGTTGTGCATCAGGTCGAGACAACTCCGCACAAGGCGGACAAGCCGGCATGCTCATGGACTCCGTGAGCATGCCGGATAACCTCTCCACCATCTGCAAAGCAGAGAGCCACTGCGCCAGCAGCAGTCTGGCCGACACGGAAGTCGCTCGGGCGCTTCCATAGCCAGACGCCCGCCGACGAGATGGAAGATCAGGAGTTCTACATCTGAACAAATCAGATAAAATTCGCATCAAAGCTCGACGCGCGCCGCGAGTTGGGCGAAGCGCGGGTCGGCGTGCAGAGGATTGAGCAGCGGGTCAACTTTCAGGTTAGCCATATGAGGGGAGCGCTCCCGAAAAGTTTGTTCGAGGTATGCGAACGCTCGGTCGCGCGCCCCAAGTTGTACGTAGAACTGCGCGACTGTTGCTCAGACCCGTTGTGCCGGGCATTATGATTGCTTTCAGAAAGTTGCTTTGGCGGCTAGAATCATCGCCGGCGCGCATGGCTAATGTGAAGCGCCGCAGCTAAAGAAGGAATTCGTAGTTATGCAAACCGAAACACTTATCGAGAAGATCAAGAGCCTGCCGCCGGAGCGCATCAGTGAAGTTGAAGACTTTGTTGACTTCATCGCCGAGCGCGACGCGCGCCGCTTAGTGCAAGCCACCACGAAGATGTCAGAGGACTCATTCCGCAAGGTGTGGGACAACGAAGAAGATGCCGCCTATGACCGTCTATAACTTCGGCGATGTGGTGCTGGTGCCGTTCCCGTTTACCGATCAGACCGGCACGAAAAAGCGTCCGGCGGTCGTCGTCAGTTCAGCGGTCTACAACAGCGCGCGGCGCGATCTGGTCTTAATGGCAATCACCAGCCAGATCAGAACCACAGCCGCCGTCGGCGAGGTTGAAGTAGTCGAATGGAAAAAGGCGGGGTTGCTGAAAGCATCGGTTATCAAGCCGGTGCTGACGACCATCGAGCGCGGACTGGTGCAGAAGAAACTCGGACGGCTCGAACAGGCAGACCGCAACGCGCTTGAGAATGCGTTGCGCGTCATTCTCGGTTGAGCAATTAAGGAAAAACTGGCGTCAGGACTTCACCACTTAAAAAAGAGAATCACATCAGGATGATCGCTGAGTTAAGTTCAAATACGCATCAGGTTTACGGCTTTGTTTACGACCAAACGGCGGCGGGCTGGGGCGTTCCGCAGAAGTCTGAAGGTGTAGCGGAGACGTGAGTGAGAGGTTAAGAGATCATCCGTCGCCTTCCATTTGCCGCGCCCGACGACCTGACTAACGGCACAAGCGCCACGTCAAAGCCCGACGCGCGCCGCGAGTCGAGCGAAGCGCGGGTCGTCGCGCAGAGGGTCGAGCAACGGGTCGGCTTTCAGGGCGGCCAGGCTGGGGGAGCGTTCGCGGTAAGCCTGTTCGATGTGCGCGAACGCCCGTTCATGGTCGCCGACCTGCGCGTAGAGTTGCGCGAGGTGAACCGGCAGGACGTAGCTGTGTCGCGCCTGCTCTAACCTCAACTCAAGCAGCTTGCGCCAGAAGCCCGGCATTCCCGCTCCGGCATACGCCTCTCTGAGCGCGTTGAGCATTTCGGGCGGCCGGCCGTTAAGAGTTACGTTTCGGATGTATTCCTCGAAGGCTTCCCGCTCTGCGCCCTGCTGCTGGAGGGCGCACGCCAAATCCCAATGAGCGTTCGCACGGTTCGGCTCCATCTCTATCGCGTGCCGCAACGCCGCGACCGCTTCATCGTAGCGGCGCGCGTAGAGCAATATCTCGCCCACATCCACATTCGCCACGACCGAGAGCGGATCAAGTTCGCGCGCTCGTTTGATCTCGGCGACGGCTCGGTCAGTCTGCCCCATGAACAACATTGCATAGGCGTAATCGTGGTGCGCTTCGGCGTTGTTGGGATCAATCTCCAACGCGCGCTCGATCTCACGCGCGCTATCAGCCCAGGCCCACTCCATCTGGTATGCGCCCGCCAAAGCGAGATGCGCCGCCGCCAGCTTGTCATCAAGTTCCAGCGCACGCCGCGCCGCCGCCTTCGCCTTCTCCGTTGCCTCTCGCGGCGGCAGGTACAAGAACCAGACGCCCTTCACGTAATAATCGGCCATGCCGGCATAAGCCGGGGCATAGTTCGGATCGCGTTCAATTGCTTCTTGAAAATATTCTAACGATTTATTCAGACCCGCTTTCGTCCGCTTGTACCACTCGTAGCGACCGCGCAGGTAGGCCTCATAAGCCCCGGCGTTCCCCGTGGGCCGCTCGATCAGTCGCCGTTCGTCCTCCGCGCTCAAACGGGCCGCAAGCTCGTTGACCACGTTGCGCGCGATCTCGTCTTGCAGCGCGAAGATGTCGTCCGGCGCGCGGTCGTAAGGCGCACCCGCCCACAGGACGCGCCCGTCTTCGGTGCTCACCAGCCGCACCTCGACGCGCACGCGCCCGTCGCTGCGGGACACGCTGCCCTGTAAGAATGTCGCAACGCCGAGCCTCTGTCTCAACTCCTGCGGGTCAACCTCCCGCCCCTTGAGGTTGAACGCCGTGCCGCGCGAGATCACTTTCAATTCTCTGATTTTCGAGAGCGCGTTGATCAGGCTCTCCGTGATGCCGTCGCTCAAATAGTCGTTGGCCGGGTCTTCGGTGAGATTTTTCAGCGGCAGCACCGCGATTGACCGGGGCGGCGGAGGCGTTGCGGTCTTGCGCGCTTCTGCGGGCAGGGCGCTCTCGCGATGTGCGTTCAGCGCAACCGCCGCCAGCATGATCGCAAGGAGCATTCCCAACAGAGCCAGGAAGCGAACCGGTATCTTCGGGGTCGGCGGGGCAGGGCGCGAGTTGGGCGCGGGCGATGAAGTCGTGTCTTCGCGGGCGGGGGGCACTGCTTGCGCCTCTTCGCTTTGGCCGGCGCTTGGTGGCTTGTACGCTTTCTCGTGCTCGCTCGCGTGCGGTTCAGCCGGGGTCGTCTGCTCTTCAAATGGGCCGACGTAGCGATAGCCCCAACCCCAGCGCGTCTCGATGAAACGCGGCTCCCCGGTGCGGTCGTCGAGCGCCTTGCGGACCGCCGCGACGCACTTCCGCACCGTGTCGTCATAGACCTCTTTCCCGTTCCAGAACTGCTCCAGCAACTCGGACGTGCTGACAAACCGTTCTCTGTGTTCGATCAGATAAAGCAAAACTTGGAAGGGTTTTTTGGACAGGTGGATGGACTCATCGTCTCTCAGGAGCAGTTGTCTGGCAGGCTCCAGCCAATAACCACCGAGGACATATCTTTTGCCGACATGAACCACCATAACTACTCACTATAGTTCGCGCCGCGCGCCGTTGATGAAACGGCGTGTCTCATCCGTTCGAGTGATAATATACTTGATCAACTTATGCGATGGATACTTGATTCTTTAATCTGAAATGGACAATTCTCCTACCGCTTCGTCCGTGGCTAATGCCTGCAAAAACAAAACCGGCAACGGGGCGCATCGCGCCGAGTCAACGCACAAACAAACTTACAACTCAGAGATCGGGTGTTCAAGAAGCACCCGCCACGTTTATTTTTCACCCGGCACGTTGTAAAGTTGAGGCGAAAGCAGGATTAATGATTGCTATGTCCACAGTCGCACCAGCAACAGCTGAAACACTCGTAATCGCCGGGCGCACGTTCAACTCCCGCCTCATCATCGGGACGGGGAAGTATCGCAGTTTCGCGGAGATGAAAGCGGCGCATCGCGCGTCGGGCGCGGAGATGGTGACGGTGGCCGTCAGGCGCGTGCCGCTCGACCGCAGCAGCGAATCTTTTCTCGACCATCTCGACCCGGCGCTCGCCATTCTGCCGAACACCGCCGGGTGTTACACGGCGGCGGAGGCCGTTCGCACCGCGCGTCTCGCCCGTGAAGCCCTCAACACGGATTTGATCAAACTCGAAGTTATCGGCGACCAGACGACGCTCTTTCCCGATAACGAGCAGACGCTTGAAGCCGCTCGCATCCTGGTCAAAGAGAATTTCGTCGTGTTGCCTTATTTCAGCGACGATTTGATCATGGCGAAGAAGTTACTTGATGCCGGGTGCGCCGCCGTGATGCCCTTAGCCGCGCCCATCGGTTCCGGTCTCGGCGTGCAGAACCCGGCGAATTTGGCAATCATGCGCGAGCAACTGCCCGATGCGACGATCATCGTCGATGCGGGCGTCGGGACGGCCAGCGATGCGGCGATTGCGATGGAACTCGGCGCGGACGCGATTCTGATGAACACCGCCATTGCCGAAGCCGGAAATGCAGAACAAATGGCACACGCGATGCGCCTCGCCATCCAGGCCGGACGCCTCGCCTATCTTGCGGGGCGGATGCCGAAACGCCTCTACGCCAGCGCGTCCAGCCCGCTCACGGGCGTCGTCAGGTGAAGCCGAGTTTTATGAGTAACGACCCGCCACAATCCGCTTTCAAGACGGTTGAAGTGAACATCTTCAATCAAGTTTACAGCCTGCGCACAAACCGTGAGGTCGAGCACCTCAAACGCATTGCCGGACTCGTCGATGAGCGGATGCGCCTGCTCTCGGCTCATACCACGGTGCATGATCTGGCGAAACTCGCGATCTTCGCCGCCTTGAATCTCGCCGATGAATTGAGCGATCTCAGAGACCACTACGAAAGAGAACTGCAAATGCTGCTCTCGCAAGCAGCGGAGCAAACGGTCGCAGCGCAGCACATAAGCGAGAGCGAACATGCGGATAGTGAGAAAGAGAACCGCCAGCCGGAAGAGCCGCAATCATGGTTTGACGCAATTTTCGACGCTCCCGACACGGCTAAAGATCGAAACGAGCGTTTGAGCAGCAAAGTCTCGGCCAAACTGCAAAGCCTTCGCCAATCCCAACAGGAAACTCCTCTTACCATCGAAGAAGACAATTAAACGCCCGCTGCTTTTAAGGATTCGCCCGTTTCGGACTGACGCTTGAGGCCGTCCCGTTGCGACGAAAATCCGTCGCATTGTTGTTCGTGTCAACGGCGTTCGGGCTGCGGATCAGATCATTCGTCGAGCCGCCGGTGAAGGGGAGGATCGTTCCTTCGCCGAACGTATTGAAGGGTGCAGCCGGGGGCGTGCTCCCGCCTTGATAGGTAAGTCCATCCAGTTTCGTTCCGCCGATTTCGAGCTTGACTGCGCCGGTCGTGTTGTTGAGATCGAAGCCGCCCGCCAGACGCGCGTCGAAATCCGCCGGGACGCCGAACGTCTCCGCGCCGTTCACGATGAGGAAATAATTCTGCGGCGTAAGCAACACGCTGCCGCTGCCGATTGCGCCGGGTAAGGTAATCGACTGCGGCGTGTTGCCCGCGCCGGATGGTCGGAAGGTGAGCATCAGACCGCTGATATCGAGCGTCTGATTCGTCGGGTTGTAAATCTCTACGAAATCGTTACGCGCTTGCGTGCTTGAAGTGGCGAAGGAGATGAGAGCTTCGTTGATGATGACCTGCCCTGCTGACGGAACCGTGGGCGCGGCGACATTCAAGGTTGCAGGTTGACTTGTCACGCCGGCAGAGGACGCGGTGACATCCGTCGTCCCCGCATTGTGCCCGGTCGCGAGTCCGTTTTGCTCGATTGAGGCAACGCTGGCTCTGCTTGTCGCCCAGATGAAGGTGACTCCGGCGATCTCCTGATCGTGTTGGTCGAAAGCTTTCGCCGTGAACTGCTGTGTCGCACCAGCGCCGATAGTGGCTGACAAAGGCGCGACTTCAATTCGTGTGATGGACGGCGGCGGCGGCGTCACGTTGAGTGTCGCCGAGTTGCTGACGACGCTCTCCTGCGAAACATCATTCGTTGCGGTGGCGGTGATGTGCGCCGTGCCCGCGCCGCGCCCGCGCACAATTGCTGTCGCGTCGCTCGCGCCCTGACGGTGTGTGATCGAATCAATAGTCGCGGCGGCAACATTATCCGAGGCGAAGGTGATTGAAGAGACAGGAAACGGTTGGTCGTACTGATCAAGCGCCTGTGCCTCGAACTGTTGTGTGCCGCCGACCGTGGCTGTGGCGAAGGAGGGAGACAACACGAGGCGGGTGAGGAGGGGAGGGGGCGGGTTGACGATGAGCGTGGCCGTGCTCTCGAAACCACCGGCGCGGGCGTGAATGTCCGTGCTGCCAGCGGAGACGGCTTGCGCCGTTGTGCTCCTTCCGGTTGAAGGCGCGATTGTGGCTTTGCCTGCGTTGCTTGAGTCCCAAATGAAAGAGACATTTGCCACTTCGCTTTCTTCGCCACCTTCGAGCCGTGTGTAGGCGCGTGCGTTGAAAATTTGGGTCGCGCCAATGTCAATCGCGGAGGTTGCCGGGTCAATCGAGATGCGCGAGATGGAAGGCGAGCCGAATGGCGTGCCGTCGGCGCGCGTGCCGGGAGAGAAGACGCGGCTGGCGGCATTCGTCGCGAGACTGTGCCCGATAAAACTGCCGCCCGCTGAATCGACTGCCGCATCGAACGAGCGCGTCAGCGATTGATTGGACGGTGCGGGAGGGCCGCCCGCCGCTGCTGCCGTCCCGTAGCTTTGAGAGACAACTACGATCTCCGTATCAGTCACTCTAACTTTCAGCGTGACAGTGTCGCCCGCATCGTTCAGGCCGAGCGAACTGGCGCGAAAGACCAGCG
Organism: Pyrinomonadaceae bacterium; assembly: GCA_051006195.1. Classification (GTDB taxonomy): domain Bacteria; phylum Acidobacteriota; class Blastocatellia; order Pyrinomonadales; family Pyrinomonadaceae; genus JAIVJZ01. The sequence goes on along the minus strand of JBPCIP010000065.1, from coordinate 3,933 downwards.
CGCCGCCAAACGCCGGATCGGACGGAGGCGGCGTGCCGCCCCCGAAGACGACGGCGGCGCGTCCCGGCGCAAGCATGGTGTTAGCCGGGAAGGTGTAACGATTCGCGGTCGTGTCGGCGAGGATGAGACCGGAGAGGTCAATCATCGCCGTCGAATGGTTGAACAGTTCGATGAATTCGTCATCATCCGAATTGCGCACCCCGTCGCGGTTAGCATCGCCTTCGATGTTATTCGTCGCAGTGTTATCGGGCGGGACATCGGCGAGAATTTCATTGAGTGTGAGCGGTATTCGCACTTCAAGCGCCGCTTGCCCCGTGACCATACCGCCCGTGTTGTCGAAAGTCGAAGCTGTGATGATAACCGCCCCGATGCCGCTCCCGCGTGCAAGACCCTGCGCGCTCACGGTCGCTATCGCAGCGTTCGTCGTTGACCAACTGAAACTCGCCGTATCAACCACGCTTCCATTCTGGTCGAAGGCACGCGCGCCGAATTGAATTGTGCCGCCGCGATTGATCGAGGGCGTGGTGGGAGTCACTTCCACGCGCGTCACAGCGGGCGGCGCGTTCACGCTTAAGGCGGCGGGCGCGGATTGCGTGCCGCGCGCGGTGGCCGTGATCTCTGCGGTTCCCGGAGCGATAGCGTATGCCGTGCCGTTAGGGTCGATTGCAGCAATTGTCGGATCGCTCGAATGCCAGCGGAAAACGACGCCCTGAAGTTCGTTGTGGCTCGCGTCGAAAGCGCGTGCCGTGAATTGCTGTCGCGCTCCGGCGCTGATGGTGGCGGAAGCGGGCGCGACTTCGATGCGCGCAATGGGAGAACTGACGCCGAAGGGCATGCCGTCATTGCGTGTGCCCGGCGAGAATGGACGCGCATCCACACCGGAAATGGTCGTGTGACGGACGAAGTCGCCGAGGATATCGGGTGCGCGTGTGAGCGATTGATTGCGGTCGCCGTCGAGATCGCTTGAGCCGCCGTAAACGAACTCTTCGATGATTGCGCCCGACGGGTCAAGGAGCCTGACGGTGCTGCCGCTGTTCGTGAGCGATAGCCCGCCAGTTGAAGCCGTGAGGATGAGCGCGCCCGCAAAGAGCGGATCGGCGGGATTGAAGGCGGCGGGTTGCGCGCCGCCGAAAACGACGAGCGCCGTTCCTGGTGCGACGACGGTTCCCGATGCAAAGGTATGACGCACTGTGTCCGCGCCGTTGCCGCTGCGCGTCGTCAATTGATAGCCGCCGAGGTCAATATCCACCGGAGCGGCATTCACGATCTCGATGAACTCATCCTGCGTCGAACTGCGCGCCCCGTCGCGGTTGGCATCGCCCGCCACGCCCTCAGGCGGATCGGCGAGCGCTTCGTTGATGACGAGCGAGAGCGGGCGGACGGATAGTTGCGCCGTGGCCGAAAGTTCGCCGGTCGTAGCTGTGATCGTGACCGCCCCGGCGTTCAGACCGCGCGCGTTTCCCGCTGCGTCGATGATGGCAATGTTCGGATCGGTCGAACTGAAAATAATCGGCGCGTTAGCGATCTCAACTCCCTCCGCATCGCGCACGGCAGCCACGAAACGCACAGACCTGCCGATGTCGATAGAAAGCATCGACGGTTCAAGCGAAATAGTCGCGGCGCGCAGCATACCGCCGATATCGATCATCGTCGTGTTGCTCGCGCGGCCATCGGCGCGCACGATGAGCGGGACGCTCCCCGCTCCGGTCAGCGAACGATGTAGTGCGACATTAATTTGCTCCAGACCCGGCAGGTCAGGCGAGGGAGTGATCGTTTCGACCGTCAACTCGCGCCCGCCGAGCGTAACTGAAACATTTGAGGCATTTCTGACGCCGGTCGCAAAAATCGCCAGCCGTCGCACGTTGTTCGACGCATCCACCGGCGCGAACGGGCTGCGCAATAGCGTCTGCGCATCGAGCGCGATGGCTGCGCCCCTCCCGTCACCTTTTTCGGTGAAGACGCCGGGCGCGGCGGTTAAGATAGTGATCGAAGCGCGCGATTCATGGCCGTCGTGATTTCGCGCCGAGACTTGCGCCGTGCCCGTTTCAATTTCAGCGGGTACAAGAAAATTGATTTGCGTCGGCGAGACATAAAAGAGTTGCGCGGGTCGCCCGTTCACGTTGAGCGTGACGCCGCCGAGCGAGAGGGGAAATGAGCCGTCGGCGAGCGGCTTCGCCTGCACCGGGGTGAGGGCGAGATTCGCGCCCGTCGCAATGGCAATTTGGTTTGGCGCAAGGGCTTTCATACTTGACGGCTCTCTCCCGAACGATGCGCCGTGCAGTACGCGTAAGTTGGAAGAGAAGGGCGCGCGAGCGGCCAGATTCGCCAGATAAATTTCCGCATTGTTGGCGAACTCACTTTCGGAAACCTCTCCACTGAGCACGCGCGGAAAATTGAACGCGACGAGTGAGCCTTCATCATTCAAAGAGGAGACGACTTCGGCGGTGGCCGTCGCGGGGGCGTTCGTGATGCGGGAAAAGCGGTTGGTCGGAAGATCGTACAGGTAAAGTTCAACGCCCCCATCCGTTGAGCCGAGACCGGCGACGCTGCGGCGCGTGGCGAACGTGAGGCGCGAACCGTCGCCGCTGATCGACGGATGGAGCGCAACGTCAGCGGCGCGCGAACCGAGTGTGGTGATTTGTCGCCGGACATTATTGCGCCCGTCGAAGAGAAAGACCTGCGTGGTGTTAGTTGCGGTCTGCGCCGCATAAACCACACGCTCGCCGTCGTCGCTCATCGCGCGTCCGTAGGTGAAAGTTAAATTGTTGATCTCACTTTCGATGACGCGAGTTGAACTTGTGGCGCGTTCATAGAGCAGCAAGTCGCGCGTGGTCGAAGCCGGGTCGCCCATCGCCCCGTTATCGCGCAGGAAAACGATGCGCGTCCCATCGCCGCTGATCTTGGCGTCGCTCGCTCCGGCCATGTCCCTCGTATCAGTGATCTGTGAGAAGGCGCGGGTGTCGGCATCGTAGATAAAGATTTCCCGGTTGGCGTCCCGGTTTGCGCCCGTGAGATCGCGGTTGGAAGCGAATGCGATCAACTGCCCGTTGTCGGAGATAGAGGGCTGAAAGTTTCCCTCGCCGATGCGTTGCGCCTCATCAACCGGCGAAGTTCTGGTGAGTTGTTGCAACAGTGCGCCGTCGAATAAAAATATCTCCGAGTTGCCGTCCGGATTCTCGCCCGTGAGATTTTCGCGGCTGGCGAACGCGACGCGCATGCCGTCGTGCGACAGAGCCGGGGCGGGAGCGCGCGAGGCCGCGACCTGCATAAACCTGAAATTCTCGTCCGTCAAGTCAACGAGCAGCGCGCGAAAGCCCGAACTGCCGCCCGTGTCCGCTAAGTTTTCCGTGGATTCAAAAGCGATGCGCCGCCCGTCGCCGCTGAGCGTGGGATTGAGATTAAGGCCGCGCTCGGCAGTGCTGGTAATACGGCGCAACGTCGCGCCGCCCTGCTGCGAGCGCACGGAGGCGACCCACAGGCAGACCGGGAGCGCGACGAAGAGGATAGCGGCACATTGCCTTGTGTGAGTGTTCAAGGCTCGACTCCTGTCTCCGGTTCATCGGCGCGAGCGAATGATCCCGGAATGCGTTAAGAGAAGTTTAGCGAAAACGAGTGAACACGATGTCGAACAGTGAAGCGTTCAGAGTGATTTGAGGATGACTCTGTCGCGGTGAATGGCTGGCTTGAACAATTACGAGTGCGAACTGAGGAAACGCACCGGGCACATGCCCTTCTGATGTGACGCGCGGCATTCTACACCTTCTACCGGAGAAGGCAAGATAAAAGTTTGAGATCAACACTGGAGTTAGGGCGTTTGCAAAGTCAGGAATGACCGAGATGACTTGACAAATAAAGGAAAGACCTTCCAAAAGTCAGTTGAACAAGCAGTTCCGAGAACTACGCTGACAAAAGGAAGGTCTCAATGCAGTCTAC
>JBPCIP010000064.1:0-11538 GCA_051006195.1 Pyrinomonadaceae bacterium | reverse complement strand
TTTCCGGTGATTCTGTCGAGAGGGTCACACCCGTTCCCATCCCGAACACGGAAGTTAAGCCTCTTGGAGCCGATGGTACTGCGCGGGTAGCTGCGTGGGAGAGTAGGAAGTCGCCGGATTAATTAAGAAAAGCCCGTTCAAGCTTTAGAGCTTGAACGGGCTTTTTGATTTTTGTCTTGTGTTTGAGACAATGCTTGAAAATCACTTTGCTCCATGGAGCATCTATATCTGGGTGAAATTTATGCTGCAAAATCGAAATATCCTACTTGCCCTCGGCATCCTGATTGTAGGGTGCGGCGGGTCCAAAACTTCCCTTAATGTAGACAACAACTTAAGTTCAGCCAACCATACAGTTGAACAGAAAAACGCACCTTCAAAGCTTACCATCCATAAAGCTGCTGAAACTGGCGTATCTACTGAAACAATCCCGATCTATACTTATAAGATCAAACACGCATGGCCGCACGATAAACAGGCCTTTACGCAGGGGTTGATCTACCAGGATGGCATCCTCTGGGAGAGCACCGGGCAATACGGTTCATCGAGCCTGCGCAAAGTTGAGTTGAAAACCGGAAGGGTGCTCCAAAAAATATCGGTGCCCGAAGAATATTTTGCTGAAGGCATGACGCTCTTTCGCGGCAAAGTCTTTCAATTGACGTGGCAGTCGCAGCGGGGATTCATCTATGACCCTACTACGTTTCAGAAACTGGGCGAGTTCGTTTACAACAACGAGGGCTGGGGGCTGACGCATGATGGCGAGTCGCTCATCATGAGCGACGGAACCAACCAGATTCGTTATCTTGATCCAACCACGTTTCAAACGACGCGGAAGGTCAGCATCTTTGAACGCGGCACCCCGGTCATGCGCCTGAATGAACTCGAATTTATCAGAGGTGAAATTTACGCCAACATTTGGGAGACGAATCGCATCGTGCGCATCGATCCGAAGTCGGGCAAAATTCTTGCGTGGATTGATCTCACCGGATTGCTCGGCGACAAAGAGCGGACGGGCGCAGAAGATGTCCTCAACGGCATCGCTTATGATGAGAAGGGCCAACGATTGTTCGTCACCGGCAAGCTGTGGCCTAAATTATTCGAGATCGAACTCGTCAAAAAGTAGAGCACGCTCCTGACAGGTTGCTCGCATCAAAACCGACGTGACTTTCGACATTTATTTCCGTATCTCCTCCTACGCGATGATCGCGAGCGGCACGCTGGCGCTGGCAGTCTCCGGCGGTATGGGCGCAGGTTTGTCTGTGCTCTTCGCTCTCGTGCTCGCGGCGGCGTGGAAATGGGAAGCGACGCGCTGGCAGTTATCAGAGAGGGCAGGGATGTTTGCGGTTGTCGTGTCATTGCCGCTTCTTTATTTGGATTGGAAATTTCAATCTTCCTTGTTAGAGATGGGCGAACCGACGCGGGCCGGGATCACATCGCTCTCGCATTTCATACTTTTTCTCTCTGCCGTCAAACTCAATCAGGTTAAAGCAGACCGGGATTGGTTGTTTCTTTACCTAATCTCTTTTTTTGAAGTGCTGCTCGCGGCGGGTCTGAGCGTCAGCCCACTCTTTATCGTATCGCTCGCGCTTTACACCTTCTGCGCCCTCTCGACCATCGTCTGCTTTGAGATCAGGAAAGCGCGACGCGCCATCGCCATGCAAGAGACGCGGCTTCTTGCCACGTCGCGCATGCGTTGGCTGAGCCGGTTATCGAAAAAAACATTTACGGGCAATCAAAACGAAGACGCGCGCTGCTTGCCGCTGGTGGCCCTCGCTTTACTGGCTCTCATCTTCGCGCTGGCGCTGCCGATCTTTTTCATCATGCCGCGTTTTAGCGGGAACGCTCTGGCCCGCTCCGGGGATGGTCTCACAGGAGTCGTCGGATTTTCCGATGAAGTGACGCTCGGCGAGATCGGTCGTTTGCAGCAGAGCGAGCGCGTCGTGATGCGTGTGCGCGTGGAGGATCCGCTGGCGGCGCGACATCAAACTTTGCGCTGGCGCGGGGTTGCGCTCGATGAATTTAGTGGTCGCGCATGGCGCAGATCGCGTAAGGAAATCGAGTACAAAACGGCCAACGACCGGAATCAGTTTTTGTTCAGCACGACACAATCGCCCGGACTTCTGACGACGCAGACTTTTTTCGTTGAACCCATCGATACGCCTGTACTTTTCATTGCGTCGCGTCCGGTTGCTATTCAAGGTGAGCTCCCCTATATAAGAATCGACGAAGAAGACAGTTTAACGACTCGCAATCACGCGCAGGAGCGCATCTCTTACCGCGCCTTTTCCGACACGACCGAACCGCCCGCCGATCAGCTTCGCAACGATCTCGCCCCTTACCCGGATGCGATGGAGCGTTATCAGCAAGTTCCCATCGATCTCGACCCGCGCATCAGGCAACTCGCGCGTGGGCTGATCGTCAGCACACGCTCCGGTAATCGCTACGACGCGGCGCGCGTCATCGAGTCTTATTTCCAGCAAAATTTCCGCTACACGCTGGAGATGAAATCAGGCGGCGCAGACCCGCTGGCGGATTTTCTGTTTCGCGTGCGCGAAGGACACTGCGAGTATTTTTCGACGGCAATGGCCGTGATGTTGCGCAGCGCGGGCGTCGCCACGCGCGTCGTCAACGGTTTTCAGTTGGGCGAATACAACGATGCGGCGGATGTCTACACCGTCAGGCAATCGGACGCGCACTCGTGGGTGGAGGTTTATTTTCCGGAGACAAGAGCGTGGGTGACTTTTGATCCGACCCCGATTGACGGGCGACCGGGGGGCAACAGCGCGACGGGGTTGCAGGGGCGTCTCAGCAAATACGCCGAAGCCCTCGAACTGTTTTGGATTCAATACATCGTCACTTATGATAAGCAGGAACAACGCTCACTGGCGACATCCCTGCGCGGCAGTCTCGGCGTCTATCGCCAAACGGCGGGACAGCTTTTCGGCGAACTGCGCGCCGGACTCTCCATATGGTGGCGGCAGCTATCAATCGGTGGCCGGGGGCGCGGCGCACTCGTGCTGGTGGATGTGCCCGCGCTCATCTCGTTGGGCATTGTTGTCGGATTACTGATGTTGCTTATTGCCCGCGCCCGCCGGATAAATTGGCCGGGGCGGTTCAAACTCTGGCGGCGCGAGAAGAAAAATTACTCGTCTGTCGTTTTTTATGAGCGCATGATTAAAACTCTTGAGACGCGCGGCCTCTTACGCACGCCCGAACAAACGCCGCTCGAATTTGCCGCGACCGTCGGCATGCCGGAAGCATTGCTCCTGACACGTTCTTATAACCGCGTCCGCTTCGGCGCGCATGAATTGACCCCAGCGGAGGCCGCCCGCATCGAAGAATGGCTGCGGCGCATAGAGAAAAGCGGTGACAGGTGATAAGTGATAAGAGAAACAATTTGCTTTTACTTTTCACCCAGCACTTATCACCCATCACCTGTAGAAATTTATGAAGAAAATTGGCTTTATCAGTTTAGGCTGTCCGAAAAATCTGGTTGATAGCGAAGTGATGATGGGTCAACTCGCCGCCGCCGGTTATGAACTCACGACTGATGAGGGCGAAGCCGACACGCTGGTGGTGAACACCTGCGGCTTCATTGATTCAGCGAAACAGGAGTCGATTGCCGCGATCCTCGAAGCGGCGCGCATGAAGGCGGACGGCAATTGCAAGCGGCTCGTCGTCGCAGGTTGTCTGGTCGAACGATACCGCGACGAATTGCGCGCGGAGATTCCCGAAGTCGATGCTTTCATCGGCACGAGCCAGATCAACGACATCACCAAAGTCTGTGATGAAAAGGTGAACATGCGGCAGCTTCCGGTGCTCGCGCTCGGCAATCAGAGCGCGACTTATCTCTACGACGAATCGACGCCGCGCGTGCTCGCCACGCCCGGCTACAGCGCGTTCATCAAGATCGCTGAAGGTTGCGACCGCCCGTGCGCCTTCTGTTTCATTCCGCAGATGCGCGGGCATTTTCGCAGTCGGCGTTTCGGCTCTGTCCTTAGCGAAGCGCAAAATTTAGCGGCGCGCGGCGTCAAGGAATTGATCCTCGTGGCGCAGGATTCATCGCGCTACGGCGAAGACCTCGGACAAGCGGACGGCCTCGCACATTTGCTCCGCGAACTCGCGCAACTCGAAGGGATAGAATGGGTGCGCGTGATGTACACCTACCCGACGCATATCAGCGATCTCTTTCTCGACGTGATGGCGACCGAAGCGAAGGCTGTTAAATATCTCGACATGCCTTTGCAGCACGCGTCGCAAAACGTCTTGAAGTTGATGCGGCGCGGGGGCAACCGCGCGAGCCTCGAACGCTTGATCGAGCGTGTTCGAGGGCGCGTGCCGGGCATCGGCGTCCGCACCACGTTCATCACGGGCTTCCCCGGCGAGACGGAGGAGGATTTCAACGAACTGCTCGCCTTCGTGCGCAACGTCGAATTTGAACGCGTGGGCGTCTTCACTTATTCGGACGAAGAAGGCACGCCCGCCTTCGACTTGCCGCACAAGGTCGATCCGAAAGTGGCTGCCAAACGGCGCGACCGTTTGATGCGCGAGCAACGGCGCATCTCTCTCAAGCGCAACCGAGCGCGCATCGGGGAGACCTACCGCGTCCTCTTTGAAGGCGCGGCGAAAGAGACCGATTTGCTCTGGCAGGGACGCCTCGACAGCCAGGCCCCGGAGATAGACGGCTGCGTCCTCATCAACGACGCCCCCGAAAATTTCGCCCCCGCCCCCGGCGACTTCGTCAATGTCCTCATCACCGAGGCACAGGAATACGATCTCGTCGGGCACATCGTTTAAGAACAGTCCGTCGTCCGTTGTCCGATGTTTGTGACTCATGCGGTAGTCGCTGTAGATTCAACTGAGCAACTGAGCAACTGAACAACTGACGACGGACGACGGACAGCTTTATGAAAGTTGTCAAAGAATCAAGCGATGAACTGAACCCATCGATTGTCACGACGGCGTTTATCGGGCGTGCGCCGCATGAGCGGAGCGTGCGCGATTATGTCGCGTTGGCGGTGGCGACGTGCGGCGTCGGGTTGATTCCGCTCGCGCCGGGAACCTGGGGGTCGTTGGTCGGCGTCGGGTTGTACTTGCTCGCGCGGGCGGCGAGCGTCCAGGCATTCGTTTATGCGCAAGCGCGCGGGTGGAGCACGCCGCCGCTCGAATCTTTGCGCACGACGCTGGTGCTCTTGATGCTGATCGTGATGACGATTGCGGGCATCTGGGCGGCTTCGCGCTGCGAGTCGTTGCTGGGGCGCAAAGACCCCGGCGCGGTCGTGGTCGATGAAGTCATCGGACAACTTTTGACATTTGTGTTTCTGCCGGTGGGCATCGGGGCGTGGGCGATTGTCGCGGGCTTCCTCGCGTTCCGCCTGTTCGATATTTGGAAGCCGTACCCGATCCGCCGTCTCGAATCGCTCGAAGCGGGTCTCGGCGTCATGGCCGACGACGTGCTCGCGGGCGTCTACGCCGCGACGCTGATGTCGCTCCTGACCACAATTTATCTGCTGTTCTAAGGGAGAAGAAAATGCAAGACACCGAACGAAAGAATCCCGCCGCCACCGAAACGCAAACCGCCGCGCGGCAAGACGAAGCCACAAGCGGCGACACCCTGAGCAACCTCCAAGACTCTCAAACAGACGCCCCCGCGCCGCAAAGCGGAACTACCGGCGACGCCTCCACAAACGCCACGCCCGCGCCCGACGGCACGCCCGACACCGCAAACGGCTACCACGGCGACGTGAGGGACAAGAGCGGACCGATGTGACAGCAAGGATGTAAGGCGGAAGGAAGAAAGTAGACTGATCGCAGTCGAGTGCCCCTCTTTTATCTTCACAGGTAGCAGGTCGGCGGCTTAACCGCCGCATTGGGCTGCCTCATATTGATGAGGTTGAATCCAGTGGGCAAACTATCAAAGAATCCTGAAGCAATACGTCAATCGGCAATTGAACTTATCACCTTGCTTTTGCAGGAACGTCAGCGTCGGCACAACTCCGAAAGTTATGAGGCAAATTATAGAGAGGTGAAAGATAGCCACATTTATGACCTCATTTCCGGCGTGCTTCTTTGGCGGTATTCGGAAGCAGAGGGACACAAATATAAAGATTGTCGCTATTGGTCGGAAGGCGCACTCCGAAGCCGCGAGCGTCATGGCAAAGTCGTCACGTCGCGCAAACAAGTCGGCGGCGATGCGCTAAGACATGAGCATATATTTCCGCGTAACGAACAGACCGCTAAATTATTCTCAATTGTCGAACCTACAGTCTCTGCGGTGAGAGATGTTCTTGAACGGCTCAACATCGCAGTTATCGTCACGCACGAAGAACACGAACTTCTTTCACGCAAGGGAGATGAAATTGACCCATGGGAAAGATACCGCAAAGCAGGAATCCGTTGGAGGAACATCTGCGAGAACAATGATGCTCAATCAAATACTTCATCAAACACAAATGAAATCTCAGAGTGAAAAGGAAACCGTCAGGTGCACGGTTCTCTTCATGGGCAGCACAACAAGCGATTCGATCTGACTTCATGTTCGCTTCGCTCCCATGAAGCCTCTCAATCGTGGCGTTCGGCTTCTGTCGAATGGTTTTGAGAAGATGGTGCTAAAATGTGGCGGGAGGTAATTATGAGTGAAGCAAATACATTGAATTCAGCCGCCGATGAATCTACTGATTACAAAGCGGCGGTTGTGGAGTACATCCGGAAAGTTGACCGCATTCAGCAGCAAATGACTGAAGATCAGAAAGAGATTGACCGCTTGAGAGATGAAACGCGGGAGATTCTCGCCAGGTTGGAAGCTGCTTAAAGTCATGTGGAAGCAAATTCTTGACGTGGCAAAGCGGCTGTTTGTGCTGGCTGAAGATACGAAGCGTAATCAGGATGAGATTAAAGAGATGCGCGATGAAATGCGGAGGCTCACAGCGGCAGTTGAGCGGCTGGCGTATGAGATTCACCGCGTCAGCGAAAGAGAAACAAGCGAGCGTGAGAAATTGGTATTACAGTTAGAGAACAGATTGCTGAAGTTTGAGAAGTCGTTGCCATCAAACAAACCGAACAAAGATACAGTTGAAAAGTAATCTTTCAGTCCTCACGAAGCCGCACAAACGATCCGGGGTTGTCGTGTTAAGCTAATTTTCTTACTCAAGCCTCTGCGCTCGCCGGTTCCCGATTAACTTCGATCCTTTCTTTCACAGACATCCCGCATAGCGCACGTCACCATATCATGTTCGCGTCTGCCGTCATTTCCGAATAATGCGAATTCACTTATTGGACAACTTTCCGGCCTCGGGTGTATGCGACCCCAACGGGACACTGCTCAAGGGAATCGTTATAATTCCTGCCGCATGGACAATATAAAAATTCTTGTGTCGGACGATGTGAGCGAAAGCGGGCTGGAACCTTTGCGCACGGCGGGCCTTGTGGTGGAAAAAATTACCGGGCTTAGACCGGACGAACTGCGCAAGATCGTGCGCGAGTATGATGGGTTGATCGTGCGCAGTGAAACGAAAGTGAACGCCGCCGTGATGGACGAAGCGGTGCGGCTGCGCGCGATTGGCCGCGCCGGGGTCGGCGTCGATAACATCGACGTGGGGGCGGCGACGGCGCGCGGCATCATCGTCATGAACGCGCCCGACGGTAACACGATGACGACCGCCGAGCACACGCTCGCGTTGCTGCTCTCGCTCGCACGACGCGTGCCGCAGTCGCACACGAGTTTGCGCGGGGGGAAATGGGAGCGCAAGAAATTTGTCGGCGTCGAATTGCGCGGCAAAACTCTGGGCATCGTCGGGCTGGGGCGCATCGGGCGGGTGGTGGCGAGCCGGGCGCGCGGATTCGAGATGAATGTGGTGGCGTTTGATCCGTTCATCTCGCCGGAGCAGGCTCGCGCGATGGAGTTGGAACTCGCGCCGCTCGAAGAGGTCTGCGCCCGCGCGGATTTTCTCACCGTGCATACGCCGCTTACGGCGGAGACGCGCGGCATCATCAGCGCACGCGAGTTTGCGCGCATGAAACCGAATGTCCGCATCATCAATTGCGCGCGGGGCGGACTCATCGACGAACGCGCGTTGTATGCGGCCTTGAAAGAGGGACGCGTGGCAGGGGCGGCGCTCGACGTGTTCGAGGAAGAACCGCCGCCGGCGGACAATCCGTTGCTGCATCTGGACGAAGTGATTACGACGCCGCACCTGGGAGCTTCGACCAGAGAAGCGCAGGAAGGCGTGGCCGTGACGGTGGCCGAGCAGATGCGCGACTATTTCCAGACGGGCGCGTTGCGCGGGGCGGTGAACGCTCCGGCTTTGGGCGCGCAGGAGTTGCACCTGCTCTCGCCTTATCTCGTCCTCGCCGAACGACTCGGAAGATTTCAGGCGCAGTTAATTGACGAAGCCGTGCGCGGGGCGCGCATCGAGTACGCCGGAGAGTTGGCGGAGGCGGAAGCCGCGCCCGTCACCCGCGCGTTTCTCGCCGGACTCCTGCGCGACATGAGCGCACGCGTCAACGTCGTCAACGCCTTCCTCATCGCGGAAGAGCGCGGGATCACCGTGACGACATCTTACACGCGCGGCGCGGGACATGAACTGACGCCCGCGCTCACCACGCGCGTGTTGACGGTTGGCGGCGAACAGATTGTGTCGGGCGCGCTCTTCGGCGCGAACGGCGATGGGCGCATCACGGAGATCAATGGCTTTCGCATCGAAGCGATTCCGGCGGGGCACATGGTCGTGATTCGCAATCGCGACGTGCCGGGCGTGATCGGTCGCGTCGGCACGATCCTCGGCGCACGCGGAGTCAATATCAGCCGCTTTCATCTCGGCAGAAGCGAGCGCGGCGGCGAAGCGATGGCCGTCATCGAAACCGACGCACCGCTTGATGATCAGACGCTCGAAGAATTACAAACGTTCGAGCAGATCGTCTCGGCCCGCCGCATCGTGTTGGAAGCGTGAGAGGAGCCGAAGTAAAACAGCTTTGTATTCCTACCGCAGCTTCGTCATCTTTAAAGCTTCACTCGATGATGAAACCCTGCGTGTCTTGTGACGCGCGAGAGGGCGCGGCGAAAGTGGAAAACTTTCGCCGCGCCCGTGCCGTATACATCGCCAGACCTTTGTCTTTCGCGAAACCTATCGAGATGCCCGCGCGCATGCTTCTTACGGCGCTGGTCGGAAGGGAAAAACTAAATTTTGAATCAAGCTGACGTGACGCTCTCACTCGACCGCGTCTCGAAAAAATTCGACGACTTCCTTGCGGTCGATGAATTGAGTTTGCAGGTGCGCGCGGGCAGGATTTTCGGCCTCATCGGGCCGAACGGCGCGGGTAAAACCACGACCATCCGCATGATCGTCAACATCCTCGCGCCCGATGCGGGGCGCATCGAACTCTTCGGCCAGCAGATGTCGGAGCGTTTGCAGGACCGCATCGGCTACCTGCCGGAGGAGCGCGGCCTCTACAAAAAAATGAAGGTCGGAGAACAGTTGCGCTACTTCGGTGAGTTGAAGGGGATGACGGCGCGCGAGGCCGAGGCGCAAATCGACCGCTGGCTGGCTCGTTTGAAACTCTCCGAGTGGAAAGATAAAAAGACCGATCAACTTTCCAAAGGCATGCAGCAGAAGATTCAGTTCATCGCCACCGTGATGCACGAACCCGACTTGCTCATCCTCGACGAAGTTTTCTCCGGCCTCGACCCGGTCAACGCGGAATTGATGAAAGAGGTTTTGCTCGAACTGAAGGCCGACCGCCGCACGATCATCTTCTCCACCCACATGATGGCACAGGCCGAAGAACTCTGCGACGACATTTGCCTCATCAGCCGCTCGCGCAAAGTGCTGGAGGGAAGTTTGCGCGAAGTGAAGAGCAGTTTCGGTCGCCGCGCCGTCGCGTTGCGCGTCGAAGGCGGCGAGGCGGTCTTGAATGACCGGACAATTGTGGCGAGCCAGAAGCCATACGGCGACTACGTCGAAGCGCTGCTGGCCGACGGCGCGGATTCGCAAGAGTTGTTGCATCGGTTGATAGAAGCCGGGGGGCGCATCACGCGCTTCGAGCAGGTCGAACCGAGTTTGCACGACATCTTCTTACAGAAGGTTGGGGAGAGCGCATGAACAAACTGTTAGTCATCGTCAAGCGCGAATACTTGAATCGGTTGCGCACCAAAGCTTTCATCATCACGACGCTGTTGGGGCCGCTCATCATCGTCAGTTTCGCGGTCGTGCCCGGCCTGCTCTTTCAAATGAAAACGGGCGGCGCGACGAAAGTTGCCGTCGTCGATCTCACCGGGAAATTGTACACGGGCGTGCGCGAATCCATCCTGACCAGTCACAATAAGAAGCCGGGTGGAAAAGTTGACGCGCGGGCGTCCACCTCTGCCGCCGCAACCGACCGCGAAGAACAGATGCGGCAAATGAGCGGCGCGCTCAATTCGCAGTTCGAGGTCGAAGAGATGCCGGCGAACGGGCGTCCGCTCGCGGAGATTAAAGAGGAGTTGAACGCGCGCGTGCGGAAAGGCGACGTGGGCGTTTACATCGTGCTGCCGGAAAAGATACTGGAGGAAGGGAAGGCTGAATATTACGGGCGCAATCTGGGCGATGTCATCACCACTTCACAACTGCGAAACAGTCTGAATCGCGCCGTCGTCGAACAACGCCTGCGCGAGGCGAACATCGATCAAAGCCGCGTGCGCGAGTTGTCGAGAGAGATCGAGATGGAGACGACGAAGATCAGCGAGAGCGGTCTGGAAAAAGACAGCGGGGGCAGTTTCGGGCTGGCGATGTTCGTCGGTCTCTTCATCTACATGGGAATTTTGATGTACGGGCAGGTCATCCTCTCGGCGGTCGTTGAAGAGAAGACGACGCGCATCTCGGAAGTACTTTTTTCTTCCGTGCGTCCGTTTCATCTGATGGCGGGCAAGTTGATCGGCATCTCGCTCGTTGCGATCACGCAGTACGCGATCTGGGCGGTGTTATTCGGAGCATTCACGCTCTACGGCGTCGGGATGTTGGCGGCGAGCGGGATGGACGTGCCGCTGCCCGCCGTGCCGCTCTCTTTCCTCATCTACGGGCTTTTATTTTTCCTCGTCGGCTTTTTGATGTACGCGACGATCTACGTGCTGGTCGCCGCGATGGTGACGACGGAGAAGGAAGCGGGGCAAATGGTGATGCCCGTCATTTTTCTCTCCGTAATCAGCATCTATCTTGCCTTCCCGGTAATTCGCAGCCCCAACTCGACGTTCTCCTTCTGGATTTCCATCGCGCCCTTCTTCTCGCCGATCACGATGCTCGTGCGGATAGTGACGGAGACGCCGCCTTTCTGGCAGATCGCGCTCTCGCTCGGCATCGGGCTTGCCTCCGTCGTATTCTTCATCTGGGTGGCGGCGCGCATCTATCGCGTCGGCATGTTGATGTACGGCAAGAGCGCAAGCATTCCCGAAGTCCTGCGCTGGTTGCGGCAGGGATAAGGCAGCGTCAGTTGTCCGTAGTCGGTTGTTTGTAGTTCCTAAATCTGTCGCTAAAGTTATCATCAATCTCTGGATTTATAACAACGGACAAC
>JBPCIP010000063.1:0-21114 GCA_051006195.1 Pyrinomonadaceae bacterium | reverse complement strand
GTCAACTACCACGCCGTGAACGGCGGTGGCTTGTCCTTCCAGTTTTCGGGCTGCGCCCCGTTAGTCTAAACTAAGACGGAGGTACTTCTGGGGATGGCTGACAAAACAGTGGCGTCTGTTTCCCTTGCGGGTGCATCCCGTCGTGTGTGGGAGTACGAGGCTCGCCACCGACTCGTACAGTTTCTTACGTCACTCATGCCCACTCACGATACTCAAGGCTCGTGTCAATCAGTTCAGCGCAGTAGCTTGAGATTTCGGCTTGGATTATACCCCAGGTTGAGGCGCAAATTTGAAAGCATTTGCGCGGTTGATACGTTTTCCTCCGCGACTTAAAAGCTCGCGGTCTCCAACGAGGTTTTGATGAACACTTGCCTTTCAATCCTCAATCCGAATTCCGCAATCGAAAATTCAATAAACGCCTTCGACCACGTTCGTCTCCAACTTGGCGAACGGTCGGACGTTGCGCACTCCGTCCCACGCATACGGTAAGTAGGGCGGCTCGCGTTCGGCCTGGTCGCGTTCGAGAAAGTGCGGCATGAAGAATTCGCGCGTCAGCGTTGTCAGGCGCACGCGGCCCGTCTCGCCGTAGCCCACGACTTGTTCGGGGTGGTCCGGGTCAACCACTTCGATCAGGGCGCGCGGCGCGGGCGGGTAGTAGATGATCGCGTAGTTGTCTTCGGGCAGGCGCGGCTTGCCGACGGCGAGTCCCATCAAAGTGTTGCCGTAGGTCGGCGCGAAGTGAATGCCATCGAGCAGTTCTTCGACGGCGAAGCGATGAAACTGCGGCGTCATCTCCGTGCCGCCGCAGAAGACTCCGGTGATGCCGAGTTTTTTGAGCGAGACTTTTTCGCAGAGGGCTTCGAGCAGTTTTGGCGTGGTGAAGAGGCAGCGAATCCCTTCGTGGGCGCGCAGGAGCGTGAGCGCCTGTTCGACGACGTGCTGCTTGTAGGCTTCGGCCTGCTTCGGTTGATTCGACTTGAGCAGTTTGATGACCCAGCGCGGGTCGAGATCGACCATGAAGCAGATGCCGCCGCGATGCTGCGCGAGATGTTCGACGGCGAGACGCAGGCGGCGCGGCCCCGACGGGCCAACCGAGAGCCAGTCCGCGCCCGGCGGAAAAGCCTCGTCGGGCAGCGTCCGGCTGAAAGCTTCATAGTCGAGCCGGAAGTCTTCGATGTTGATGCGAGACTTCGGCACGCCGGTCGAACCGCCGGTCTCGAAGACATAGATGGGACGGTTAGCGTAGGCGCGCGGAACCCAACGACGGACGGGGCCACCGCGCAAAGCTTCATCCTGAAAGAACCCGAAGCGCGCGAGGTCGGCATAAGTTTTTATTTCGCGGCGCGGTTCCCAATCGAGTCCGGCGGCGTAGTCGAGCCAGAAGGGGCAGCCGGTTTCCGGGTTGAAATGCCATTCGATGATCTCGCGCACATGCGCGTCAAGAGCCTCGCGCGATTGCGCCACGCGCGTTTCAAGTACATTCGTTTCGCCATCAACCATGCATTGGATTCTACAGATGGCTTGAAGGTGAGAGCAAACGCGCAGACTCTGTTCGCGGATACGAAAATTTGGAAGTGAAACAGGGCGGCAGGCGATAACCACGCGAGAAGCCGCGCGAGCGGCTCTCCATGCCCTCTCTTCGACCTAATAGCTCTTGATGCGTTCATTCCCTAATTGCTCCAGCACATGGTCGGCCTCCGCCGCGTCGAGACGGCGGAGCAGAAGCAACGTGTCGAGCAACATGCGATCATTCCATTGGCGGCGCGATTGCATATAGATCAATGCTTTGGCGCGCTCCACGAGTCGGAGTTTGAGCGACGCATCGCCCAGTTCGACCAATCCCCTCAGGGCTTGATATTGAAGGAGAGATGATTCATCGTCGAGATAATTCACGAACAATTCGCGCAACTCGGGACGCTCTTTGATGCGGCTGCTCAAACCGCCGAGGGCGTTGGCGCGCACGATCATCTTTTTGTCGTTGCGCGCCGCGTTCAGGAGCAGTTCGTAGATTTCCTGATTGCCAGCCTTCTTCGCCAGCGCGTTCGCCGCGCGCATCCGCACGATGTCGCTGCGGTCGTTCTTCAACGCTTCGCTGAGAGCGCGCTGCACGCCGGGGTCGTCCGTGTATTTGGCGACCGCGCCGATGATCGTCATGCGGACAACGTCCTTTTGTTCGCGCGCGAGCACGCGCAGCAGCAGTTCGCGCACCGCTTTGTCTCCGGCATAAGTTTTCGCGACGGTGCGGACGGCGTTCATGCGGACGACTTCGTTTTTGCCCGATTCGACGGCGCGTAGAAAAGCCTCGCGCACCTCCGGCTCGGAGACGTAAGGGACGAGGGCGCGTGAAGCGGTCATCTGCACGACGCCGTTCTGCTCGTTGCCCAGAGCTTCGACGAAAGCCTGTCGCACCTGCCGGTTAGAGACGTGCAACGTGAGATCGCGCGCCGTCTCCATGCGGGTGGTGGAACGTTCCGCGGTTTTCAACAAATTGAGCATTTCGGCGACGCTCGCCCCGCGCCCCAGGCGGACGCTGCCCGTCACGTCCGAGATCGTGAGCGGCGGCCCGCCTTTCCCGATGCGCGCCCGGAAATCGGCGCGGCTCATCTCGCCCTGCACCGCCACGTCCGGCACTTCCACGTAGACCTTTCCGGTGATCCCGCTCGTCTGTAAATCCGCGTGCACGTCGTCCGTGAAGCGCAGCGAAACTTTGCCGCTCACGTTCTGGACGCTGACGCCGCTCGCGCTGAGCCGCGCCATCTTCAACGTGACGGAACCGCTCACCCCCGACACTTCCGCCGACCCCGCCGCCTGCGCCACGCCGACGCTGCCGCTAATATCTTTCAATCGGATCGACCCATCGAGTTCGCCGACGCGGACGCTCTGGCTCGCCCCGCTCACCGTCAACTCGACGCGGCGCGGCAACTTCAGCGCGACCCGGTGTTGCGTGTTATCGAATCCCTCACGGCTCCCGCGCGCTTCGCCGCGCACGACGAGACTCGCCGCAGACGTGTGTTCGACATTGAGTTTGCGCGGGTTCGCGTCGTCAGAGTAACTGGTGATCCGCAGTTCGGCGGTGTTGCCGCCCTCGCTGGTCTCGATGTCGATGGAGCCGTTGATGTGCGAGAGTTCGACGCGCGCTCCGGGCGAGAGTTGATAAGTCTGGCGCAACTCTTCGCGCTCGGTGCGTTCGCTGTCGTCGCCATAGAACCAATCTCCGCCAGCGTCGAAATGCATGTCGGACAGATCGATATTGATGTCGGGGAGCGCGACGGGAGCGATGACGGGCATCGGGATCGACATGGACCAGGTCGGCTCCTGAATGTTGATCTCAGGAGCGATCTTCACTTCGGGCATTTTGATTTTAATTTTTTCCTGCGCCTGCGCGTGCCGATTCGTCAGGCCGTAAGCGATGCCGGCGGCAAGGAGAGTTGCGCTGAGTAGTTTGCGGAAGCTCATCTGTGATCACCTCGAATGAATTATTTGCAGGAAGTGGCCGGGCCGCCCGCGAGTTTGGTCAACTGCACGGCCTTGCTGAAAGAGTCGAGCGTGATCTGCGCCCGCCCGTCGCCCTGTTTGACCACGACGCGGCGGTTGACGCCCGTACTGTCGCCCGCAAGCACCTCGGTGATGACGGGAAATGTCGTCACCACGTCGTTGTTGTATGAGGCGAGGATCGCCGTGAAGCCCGGCGAGTTTTCGGGGATGGACATCACGACGCGCCCCTCCATCGATTTGAGACGGTAGCGTCCCTGCTGGCGAATCGCGCCGGTGAAGTTGATGTCGGCGTCGGTCGTCGAAGCCTCCACGTCTCCATCCACGCCGCTCAGAATGATGCCGCCGCGCGCGTTGCTCGCATCGACGCGCCCTTTGACGCACTGGATGTTGATGTCGCCGTTGATGGAAGTGGCGCGCACATCGCCGCCTGCGCGTTTGACGGTAATTTCGCCGCTCGTCGCCACGATGTAGACGAGACCTTCAACTCCTTCGACGTTGATGTTGCCGGAGCGGGCGCGCACTTCGAGCGCGCCGACGCGGCTGACGTTGAGGTTGCTGCTGCCGCTTGAGATCGAGATGGGGCCGTCGAGGTCGGAGATAGTGAGATCGCCGGAGCGAATTTCGATGGCGTCGAGCAAAGCGTAACGCGGCATCTTCACGTCCAGATTGATGCCCTCGCTGCGGTTGCCCGCGCCCGACAGGTAAACGCCGCCGACGCCGCTGCCTCTGCCGGCACCGCCGCCTGTGGCCTTCGTTGCGCCCGTCGCAGGTTGACGCGGCGGCGCGGGCGGCGCGGCGATGACGACTTCCGGCTCGACGGCAACCTCCGGCACGGGAACGATGATGATATTGCTGTCCGGGTCGCTCTGCGAACCGGGCTTCGCGGCCTGCTCCGGGCTGGGCGTTTCCTCCCCGCCTCCGGGCCGGGGTGCAGCAGGGGCAGGCGTCTTGCGTGAATAGATGCGCGGATTGATGCCGATGATCGGATTCGCATAGATAAAAGGAGCCATCGCAAACGCGCCGCGCTGGCCGGGGCGACCGGGCACGGTCAGCGCGAGCAGGGAGCGCGCCGCCGCAGGGTCAGCGGTCATCTCCACCTGCACGGCTTCCGCTCCCTTCTCGCTCGTCGCCGTAGCTTCGACGGTGTCGCGATCCCAACCCGTGATGGTGATGCGCCCGAAGCGATTGCTGATCGCGACCCGGCTGCCGCGTTCGAGTTTGATCTGCACGCGCCCCGACTGGTTGCTGATCGAGACCGAGCCGCCACCACCGCTCGCAGCAGGCTCCGGCTGCTGTGCGCCTGCGCTTCTCCCCTGCTGCGGCGCGCGGGCCTGTGCGATCATTTGAAAGGCCATGCCGTGGATCAGGGCGACGGCGATGATTAAAGCTGTCAGAGTTTTCTTGTTCATTACACTTTAAGACCTACAACCGTTCAAGTTCGATTCAAACTAGCCACAGAGGACACAGAGATAAAGCAACTGAGATGGAAAATTTCCAGACCTCAAATTTGAGATAACAGATTTCGCTATCGGTTTCCTCTGCGCGCTCCGTGTTCTGTGGCTCATGGTTTTCAAATTCATACTTAATCAAGCGTCGCCATCTCGCGCAGCACTTCGACTTTCTTGGCGTAGGCCGAGAGCATGTACTGGACGGCGACCGGGTCGTTACCGTGAGTGACGACGGTGCGGCGCGTTTCGGCAATCGTGCGGTCGATGGTCGCGAGCGTTTCGTCGAAGCGTGCGGCGACTTGCGGGTCGAGCGTCGAGCGGCGGCGATTGACATCCTGCGACAGCATCTTGATCGCCGCGAGATATTTCGCTTCCGCTTCGTTGACGAGCTTCACCATCGCTTGTTGCCGCCTGCCCGCGTCGCCGTTCTGCGCGATCAATTCCTCGCCTGTTTGGTCGCCGACCGGGACGACGAGGTTTCGTGCCGCATCTCTCCGCCGCGATTGAGCAGGCTTAGCAGCTAATTTGCGCTCAGGCCGCGACTTAGCGACGTTCACGACCGCCGCCGCACTATCGTCCGGCCCCGCCGGCGCAATGGGAGCGGTAATAGTGGGCGTCGCGGCGGGCGTGATTGCTGCGACATCGACGCGCGGCGGTGGCTTCGTTGTCGGCGCGACTGCGATGCTCCCCGGTGTGGCCTGCTGCGAGTCAGCGTACTTCATCAGGCCAACGGTTAAGCCGACGGCGAAGAGCATCATGGCCGCCGTGAGCGCGGGGCTGAAACGGGGTGCGATGAGCAGGAATGCGAGACGGGCGCGAATTTTCTGGAGCCAGCTTCCCCCGGCGGCGGGTTTCCCTTCCGCCGCGATGCGCGCCGCGACGGCGCTCCATATCCGGGGCGTCACTTCAACGTCGCGCTCGTAGTTTGCGAACATGGCCTGCTCGTCGAACAATGCCTCATAGCGGAGCGCGCAACTTTGGCACGACGCGAGATGCGCGCTCATCGCGGCGGCGCGTCGTTCATCGAATTCGCCGTCCAAAAGTTCTTCGAGCGCGGCGGTGGTGCATTCCTCACACTTCATTGCGGTACTCCCAAATAAGGCCGGATGCGGCGGCGCATCTCCGTCCTCGCGCGGTGCAAATCGGTCTTCACCTTCGGCACCGAAAACCCTGTGATCTCCGCGATCTCCTCATAGCTGCGTTGCTGGAAAACTTTCAGCGTGAAGACCAATCGCTTGTCTTCGTCGAGCGTAGCGAGCGCGTGTTGCACGACGCCGTTCAACTCTTTGTCGAGCAGCGCGCCCGCCGGAGTCGGGTTCTCGTCCGGCAACTCAAGGACAAGTTCATCATCGAGAGCGACTTTCCGGCTCCGGCTGTGCGCGGAGCGCAGGTGCTCGCGCGCGACGTTCCTGGCGATGCTGAAGAGCCACGTCGAAAACTTCGACTCGTCGCGCAGCGCGCCCAGATATTTATAGGCACGCACGAAAGTCTCCTGCGTCAAATCCTCCGCGAGCGCACGGTCTCCGACCATATCGTAGACGAAGGAGATGAGCGGGCGCGACCACCGGTCAAAGATGTGCCGGAAGGCCTCACTGTCGCCGCCGCGCGCCGCCGCAATGAGTTGCTCAGGACTATTCATCAACGGCTTCGCGTGTGTGTCGGATTCGCCTTCTGCCACTGTTCCGCTGATCGCCTCAATTGCCAGACGTTTCATCATCATTCCAGTGTGTTAGTGCGGTTGGGGCGCAAAAAGTTTCAGCCGTGTGAGGATAGCAGTTAAAAAGTCGGCGGGAGGGGAAATTTCGTTGCGCCAAAATAGAAGTCGGGGGCAGGATTATCCCCGCCCCCGATGAATTTTCCTGCCAATTAAGCTAAAAGCTGCGACGGAAGAGATACGACATCCTGAGAAAGAAGAAGCGTCCGTTGCGGCAAAAGCCGGGGTCGAGCGGCGCATCCGAGGTGATGAGTGCGGCGGCGGGCGACGTATGCACACCTGCCGCTTTCAGCTCCGATGCTTTCGCTACGGCGGGCTGCGCCATCGGCGACGAAGCTGCCGCGATTTCAGTCGCGGGCGATTCAAGGTCCGGTTCAATTCCCGGCAGCAGGACATGGGCGCGGGTGGTAGCGGCGGGCGCGGCGCAGCAGATGATGAGTGCGAACAGCAATGATCTCTGTTTCATGATGACATCTCCGCGCAGGTAATTAATTCGTCGATTTTCAAGCACACAGTTCGCCTCGTTCGCTTCTTCTCTTTTCCGGCAGACTGCGCGTTTGAATTTTTCGGCGGCGGTGGTGGTGGCGGCAAACGTGTTTGTGGCGGAATACTAAGGAGACGCTTCCCGCGCCGCTATCGCGGAGCATCTCGCGGACAACCGTCAAAGACTGGTTCAAGGTTGCGCGACGAATTGATAGAAAAGACGGTTGAAAGTCATGTCCTCAAACTCGATTTCGAGATTTTCCACCATCATCCCGAAGCGGCTGTCGCCATTTAGAATCCGGTCGGCAAACGTGCCTTCAAATTGTTTAGTCGTGCCGTCCGTATAAATTCGCGTCGCCGTAAGGCGTGCGCCCGCGAGGCGGATGTCTTGCAGCGTCGCCCGCCGCCCGCCCTCATGACTGACGATGGAGAGTTTTCCGTCCGCGCCCGCCACGACTTCAAGATAATAATCGGGCATGATGCCGACATACTTTCCCGCGTACTCCTCAATCGTCTGCTTGACGACCGGCTCGAAGCGTTTCTCTTTTTTCTTATTCTTCATTTTTTGCGCTGAGACGGGCGCAGCGCAAAAAATGAGGGTTGCTAAAAACACCAAAAAAATTTTCTTCATCACAAATTCCCTCACTGGTTGAAGGCCGCTATTTGAATCGCTTCAGAAATTTCAGCATCCGGCTGTGAGCCAATCGGGCGGCGGCCTCGTTGTAGCCGAAGCCTTTGCCCCTCTGCTCGCTGGCGAGGCGCGTATAATCGTAGAAAGCGTGTCCTGCGCCTTCGTAGTAGAACATTTCGACCGGCGTCTTTTGGGCGCGCAAGGCTTGTTCAAACAACCTGGCATCGGCGGCAGGCGCAACCGGGTCGTCCAGACCGTAATGGCCCTGCACCGGCACTCTGATTTCTTTGACGACATCCATCACATCCGGCGGCGGGTCAGTCGCATGTTTGAACCGCCCGTAGAGCACCGGCCCGTAGAACGAGATCACTCCGATAACATCCCGGCTCTGTGTGGCGAGCACAAGACAAATTCTCCCGCCGCCGCAGAACCCGACTAACCCGACGCCGCCCGGTATGACGAAGGGGTGAGCCTTGAGATAGTCGATGCCAGCTAAAATATCCCCTGTCTCCTGTCTGGCAAACGTGTTGCTGCGGTAAAACTCTACGGGGTGTTCGATTTTTTTGGTGTCGTCGCCGGCGACGCGCGAATTCCAATCGAGCGCGAGGCCGACATAGCCCGCCTGAGCCACCTGCGCGGCGGTGTTGCGGATGTCTTCGGGGATGCCCGGATTCCCGTGGATGATGAAGTGGGCGCGCCGCCGGCCCGCCGCTTTCGGGCGCGCGAGATAGCCTTTGATCGTCTCCGCGCCATTTTTAAAGGTCACTGCTTCCTGAATGATCTGTGGATCATGCAATGCCTTCGCCGCGTCGCCGCTCTGTTTTTGCCCGCGCGCCTCGGAGCCGAGCGCGATCCCGACGGCAGCGACGGTCGCGCCGGAAAGAAAAGCGCGCCGCGTCACCCCTTCGTCACAATCTATACACATTGATTTATCTCCCTCTGGTTGACGGCTCCCTGCGCCGCGTGCGCTATTCCTTTTCGCTGCGCAACACTTCCCTGAAAAACTCCAGCGCGCGCGCATCGCCCGATTCGCCGAGAACTTGAATGGCGCGCCGCCGCACCTGCTGATTCGGATGCGTGCGCGCGATCTTGATGAGCAGCGGGACGGCTTCTTCGGCGGGGCGTTCGCTGATGGCGTGAACGGCCTGCACCTGCACCTGCGTTTCCGCGCTCGAACTCTCCACCGTCTCCTGTAACAGAGCGAGACTGCGCTTGCCGACTCGCTCGCCGATCATGTGAATGGCCTGACGGCGCAAGTCCGCGTCGCCGCCGCTCGAGCGCGCGACGGCAAAGAGTTTGTCTTCGGCGCGCGTGCTCTTCATCTCTGAGAAGGAGTGGAGCAGATGTCGCCGCACGTCGGTGTTTTGTTCCGTGTCGTAGAGTTTGAGCAATTCGTCGAGGGTGGCTTCGTTTTCATCTTCGGCGAGTTGGTGTATGGCGTGGCGGCGCAAATCCGGGTGCTCCCCCGTGCGCGCGATCTCCAGTAGTTTCGCCTGGGCGCGCGGCGTCTTGATCTCGGAGAGCGCGTGGAGCACATGCCGCCGCACGTCGAGGTCTTGATCGCCCGTGAAGATGCTCATCAGATCGTCGATCACCGACTCGCGCCCCGTTTCGCCGAGGGCATGAACGGCGGTGCGCCGCGACTCGCTGTCCGCGTCGGTCTTCGCCACTTTGAGCAAAAAGGCCGTCGCGCCTTCTTTGTTCTCATTGTCGGCGACGGCATGAATGATGCCGCGCTTCACTTCGCGCTGCGGCTTGGTGGGGGCCTGCTTCATACCATCGTAGAGGCTTTGCAGCGTCGTGAGCGCGGCGCGGTCGCGGCTCGCGCCGATGGCGTGCGCGGCCTGACGGCGCAGATCGCTTTTCTCACTTTCGTTGCGCACGATGTCGGCGAGAAAAGCCGTCTCGCCGCCCGTTTGTCCGAGCCAGTAGACGGCGGTTGAGCGGACCTTGACGTTGGTCGAACTGCGGATGAAGTTTTTGAGCATCGCGCCGACGCGCGCATCGTCGTGCAGGCCGATAGCGAGCACCGCATGTTGGCTGAGCAAATTCGTGTTGCCCGTCGCGGCGTCGGGCGGCGCGGCGTCGGCGAGGGCGCGCAGGTAGTTCAAACTCTCTTCGTTGCCCGCGCGCCCCAGCCAGTAGACGGGATAACCGGCGTACTCGCGTTTGCGATCAAGGTTGTAAATTTCCATCCGACTGATCGCGCCGTTGGTGCCTTCGCGCAACAGGAAGACGGCGAGGTTGCGCGTTTCGACGGTGATGCCGTTGGAAGTGCCGACAAAGACGTTCGTGCCGCCGCTCGAATTCATCGAGCCATGAAACTCGCCGCCCGCCGGGTCGACTGCGACGCCGGGGCGCACATCGAAGGCGTAGGCCGACCAATAAAGCGTGCGCGCGTTAGTGGTGCGGGCGCGGCTGCTCGCGGCTGCGAGTTTCGCGTTCAGGTCCGCGCCCTCGACGGTGATAAAGCCGGGGCTTTGCGCGACAACGGCTACAGGCGACGATGCAAGCGGAAGAAGAGCCGCCGCGTCAACCGCCGCGTTCCCGGCGTGCGCACAGGCCGCGCTGCTAAGGAGCGCGAGGCTCAACATGAATGAACTGATCGAGAATGACTTTCGCATGATGAATTCCTTTCAAGAGGAGGCTGTCAGTTGTGCGTGGTCAGTTGTCCCTTGCATGTGATTGAAGCTATCAGTTGCCCGTCGTCAGTTGCCCGGCGCTTGTAGCTTCACGCATAAGTCGCTAAAGATTCAATTGGACAACCGGCAACTGATAAAGAACAGCTGACAACTTTTTACGGTTTCAAAATATCTTCGATGAAGCGCAACGCTTCGGGGTCTTTGCTCTCGCCGATTTGTCGAATGGCGTGGCGGCGCAGGTCGAGCGAAGCGTCGGCGCGGGCGATCTGCATCAGCTTGCGGAGGGCGCTTTTCTGCTTCGATTCGCCGATGGCGTGGATCAGGGTGCGCTTGATCTCGATGCTCGGCTCGGCGTCGTAGAGCGAGATGAGCATCTCGATGGTCGATGCGTCGTCGCCCTCGCCGATGCGGTGAATGACCGTGCGGCGCAGGTCTGCGTTCTCGCCGGTGTTGCGCGCGATCTCAAGGAGTTTGGTTTTGGCGCGAGGGCTTTCCATGTCGGCGAAGGCGTTGAGTATCTCGCGCTTCACGTCGAGGCTCTGCTCCGTTTGAAAGAGGCGCGTCAACTCGTCGAGCGTAGCGTCGTTGTTCTTTTCCCCCAGCCGACGAATCGCGTACTTGCGCAAATCAAGATCGTCTCCGGTGCGCGCCACATCGCGGAGTTTCGAGAGCGCGCGGGCGTCGCGCGATTCGGAGAGGGCGCTCAGGATTTGTTTGCGAATATCGAGCGTGCGATCCGTGTCGTAGATGCGCAGTAAATTGTCGAGCGAGTTCTCGCGCTCGCCGAGGCGGCTGATGGCGGTGCGGCGCAAATTTAAATCTTCGCCGTTGTTCTGCGCGATCTCCAGCAGCTTCGCGCTCGCCCGCGAACTCTCCATCTCGGCGAAGGCGTGGAGAATTTGTTGCTTGATTTTGAGGTCGGGGTCGGAAGCATAGAGGCGCATCAGATCGTCCACGACCGCCTCGCCGCCCGTCTCGCCGAGGCGTTGGATGGCTGTGCGGCGCAATTTCACATCCGGTTGATTGCGCGCAATGTCCAAGAGGACGGGAACGGCCTGCGCTCCACCGTGCGCGCCGAGCAGAGAGACGGCGGCTTCTTTCATGCGGCGGCTCGCCGTCGAATTTGGTTTCAGCCATTGTGCGACGTAAGTTGCCGCGCGTTCCGGGTTGGACTCGAACAGACTTTGCAACGCGATGATCTTGAGGTCTTCGTTCTCTTTGCCGAGGGCGTCGTCGATAAGTTCGGTTTGGCCGAGCGCGGGGGCGAGTTCGGTGAGCATCGCGTCGGCCTCGTCGCGCCAGCCCGAACGCTCGTAATCTTTAATCAGACGCTTCAACGTCTTCGCCGCCTCTTTCGCGTGGCCTTGTCGCTTCAAGGCGTAGGCGTACCAGTAGAGCGCGGCGTCCACGTCGGTGTCGCGCGGGTAGGCGTTGACGAAGCCCCGAAATTTCTCGGCGGCTTTCGCCCACTCTTCGTTCTCGATGAAATCGCGCCCCTCGCGAAACAGTTTCATGGCCGGGGTGTTGTTCCCCGTCTGCACGAAGCGATTGAGATTGGCGAGGTCTTGACTTGTGCCGTGGGCGACGGGAGCACGCGCCCAGAACGCGGCGACGACGACGGCCAGAGCAATCGCGGCGGCGAGGGCGGCACGAACCGCGCAGAGACGGCGCGGGCGAACACGGAAGTTGAAAGCGTGTGACATGATGACAACTGTTTCCTCTGGTTAATATGAGCGGGCGACAGACGCGCTTTGGTTGATTTGAAGCATGGCGACGAGATTCGTCCGCCGCATCCGCTCGTTGATCGTGCGCACGGCTTCGGGCGCGGGACGGTCGGGCAAATTCGCGATGTCGATCAGGATCGGCTCCAGACTGTCGAGCAACGATTCGACGGAGACATTGCCGCGACTGGCCGCTTCGCGGCGCAGCAAGATGTTCTGGTAAAGCAGTTTTTTCGATTGTCGTTTGTCGTAAGCGATATCGGACGAGGCCCGTTGTCCCGGCTCCGCGAGGCGCGTGTTGCGGAACGAACGCAAGAGCACCTGCGCCTGTTCGACGTGGCGCGCGGTCTTCGATTCGCCCGTCGCTTCAAACTCGCCACGCCACAAATCGTCGCTGCCGTTGTTGCTGTCGATGGCTTCGAGTTCATTGTTCGCAGTTTCGACTACGGGCACATTTGTCGGCGACTGGCTGAAGGCAGGAGACGGCGGCAACTTGGGCATCTCGCGTCGGGCGGTTTCATCTCGCCTCGCATTTGCGCCCGAGGATGATCTCGCCGGGTCGATTCCACGAGCAACACTCTTGCGCCGCGAGCGTTCGCCGTTGTGTTGCGTATTGTCACGCGCCACTTCCGCCGGGTTGCGTGGTTGATTGACAATCGCCGGATTGTTCGACACGGCGAAGGGCGGCGATTGCGGGCTGCTCGCGCCGTGATGATTCGCGTCGTTCTGCGGCGGAGCGGGCGTCGGGGCGCTCTCGGCAAGTTCCGGCTGGGAGCGGCGCGTGTTCACGAAGGAGATCACGCCGACGGCGACGCCGATCAAGAGCAAGGCCAACGCCGCCAATTGAGCCGGACTGAGACGCGGCAGATTGAATCTGCCCGCGAAACGTCCGCGCCGGGGCAACGCGGAAATTGTCGCCGGCTGCTCGATCTTGCCTGCCCCATCGCCCGCGACGAGGATGCGTTTGAGCGCGCGTCGTTCGGCGAGCGCGTCGTGTTCCACTTCGTAAGCATTGAGCTGTCGCCGCAATAAGAGGAAATCTTCGCGCGCGAAGCGGCAGACGGCGCAATTGTCGAGATGACGCTCGACGCCGCGCGCCGCTTCGCGTGCGAGTTCGCCGTCAATCAGCAGTGAAACTTGTTCGGTCCAATCGCAGTCCATAGATCGTTACCACTCAAAACAACTCTCAGGTTTCAACGAATCTTCACCCGGCTGGCTTGCGCGCTGGTGTCGCGCTCCGCTTTCTTACGCCAGCGTTCGCGCAGCAGCGTGCGGGCGCGAAAGACATCAACTTTGACTTTGCTCTCCGACACATCCAGCACGCGCGCGATCTCCTGATAGCTCAATTCTTCCTGCTCGCGCAGGAGCAGGGCCGCGCGCTGCTGTTCGGGGAGCGTCTTGAGCAGGTCGATTACTAAGCCTTCGCGTTCGGCCACTTCAAATTCTTCTTCCGGCGTCGGCACGCGGGCGCGAAAGACATCAACCACTTTGTCGAAGAGGCGTTGATGCGTCTGCCGTTTGTTCAACTCGTTGAGCGCGAAGTTGCGCGCCACGCGGTAGAGCCAGAACCGCGCCTCGCCTTCCGGCAAATTCCGCCACCCCGTGCGGTGCAACTGCAAAAAACTCTCCTGCGCGATCTCCTGCGCCGTGCCCGAAGCGCCGCGCCCTCCCAGCAAGCACTCCAGAAAACGGCAGAGGCTCGGGTAGAACTCGTGAAACATAACCGCAAACTCGTCTTCTTCGCTCGCCATAAAAACTCTGTACGACGCTTAAAACAGTTGAGCGCGGGGAAAGTTACAAATATTTTCAGGGGATGGAAATTACTTGGAAGCAATTGGGAAGGGAGACATCGGGCGTTCTCTCAAGATTCTTTTTACTGTTCGGTCGCGGCTTTCAATTCTTCCAGCAGTATTGCAGCGGCAAGCGCGCGTGCCTCCCACACGCGCGCAGTCTCTCCAAGCATATCGCGTTGCTGCCGGTGGCGTGCGCTCCACCGGCGAGCCTCACACGCGAGCCAATCGAGCGCGCCGCGCGCGTCCTGC
Organism: Pyrinomonadaceae bacterium; assembly: GCA_051006195.1. Classification (GTDB taxonomy): domain Bacteria; phylum Acidobacteriota; class Blastocatellia; order Pyrinomonadales; family Pyrinomonadaceae; genus JAIVJZ01. Next base: position 6,938 of record JBPCIP010000063.1, on the reverse strand, counting down.
GCAAAGAGGGATTCGAGCACGTACTTGCGTTCGCCAATTCTGAGGCCGAGTTCGAGTGTGCGCGCCGCGCGGCTCAAGTCGGAGCGCAGGAGAATTATCCCGCTGCGCGCGGGACTCAACAGCGACTGCAAAAACTCTCCGGTCTCGCCGTCTCTCGGATCGATGAGTTGCAACGCTTCCCGCAGGTGTAAGGGAAGTTGCGCCTGCGCTTCCGTCTTCTGCGCTTCTTCGAGCAGAGCCTTCAGCAGCGTCTCTCCCCAGCGTCGATAAAAGGGCGGCGCGATCTCGATTAACTTCGTGAGGTAGACGGGCAGCCAACTCAGCAAATGTTCCCAGAGGTACGCCAGCCGCGCGCGTCGCCAACCATCGCGCCGCACCTTGTCCGTCTCGCCCGTTTCGCGTTCGGCGAGTTCCGCGTAGAGCGCGAGCATCACGGAGAGGTGATCGGGTTCGGGCGGGGGCGGTTGGCCGAGAACGCGCCAGAAACCCGCGATCAGATCGCGCGCCTCTCCGCCGAGCATCCCCTGCGCGCCCAGATAGACGGAGGCGTAAGGATAAAGTTGGAAGACGAAAACTTCGGTGTACTCGCTGGCCGCAGGGAGCGCGCCGAGCGCGAGCGCGCGGGCGATGGGCGCACTCCCCGGCATCGGCGGTTCGGCAAACACGGCGAGGGCGCGAAACAGTTCCATCACTCGACGCCCGCGAATTCCCTGTTATCCGGCAAGCGGTAAACTTCTTTCGATGGTTTGAGCGGGCGCAGCAACCAGTAGGGGCGACGCGTGCCGTCGGGGGAATACTTGTCCGCCGCGCGCGTCTGCGCGAGCCACTTCCGGTAGACCTCGTGCGCCTTCTCCGTATCGACCGAGATATCGCCGTAGCTGTCTCCCGCTTCGGCCCGCGTGACGCGCACGGCCTGATGCCAGCAGTGCATCCCCGAAATCGGGTCGGGGTGGACGGGGAAAGTTAAATTCTGATGGACGCCCACGTCCGTCCACCAGATGCGCAAGGTGTCCGCGTCCTTCGACTCGTAAGGCGCCACGCCCGCCTCGCGTTTCAAGCCCCATTGATCCCCTTGATGTGCGAGCGAGACGGTCGCCATCATCTGCCGCTGCCCCCCCTCCTTCAACTTCCAACGCCCCATGTGATGACTGCATGCGACGACGCCTGGCTTGATCCCTTCCGTCACCCACGCGCGCACGACGAAGTAGCCGATCTCGGTTTCCACGCGGGCGAGGTCGCCCGTTCTCAAATTGAGTCGCGCGGCGTGCGACGTGTGTATCCAGAGCGGGTTGGTGTGCGCGATCTCGTCGAGCCATTTGGCATTCGCGCTGCGCGTGTGAATCTGCACGGGCAGGCGAAAGGTCGAGATCAAAACGGTCTGGTCCGCTTGCAAATTGTCGGGGTGGATGTGGCTCTTGATGTAAGTCGGGATAATGTATTCGGGCCAGCCCCAGTTGGCGAGCGTGCGCGAATAAAATTCGAGACGCCCGCTCGGCGTCGGGAAGCCGCGCCTGATGTCGCCGTCTACTTCCACGCCGACGAGCCTGCGGCCTTCCGCGTCGCCGTCAGGACTCGGAATGGGGACGATGTTGAGTGTGGGCGGTTTCGGCGTCTTCGTGTAGACGCGCCCGAAATGATCCGTTCGCGTGTCTTCCAATTCCTCCGGCGGCACGCTCTCCTGATAGATCGCGCCGACCTTCTTCTTCACCTCGAACGCGCCGTAGCGGCGCATGAACTCGAACGGCGACAGATTCTCCCGCGCCGCGCGCTCCGGCAAACCCGGCACGGAGTTCTCGAACATGTAACTGTAATATTCGTCCACCGTCAGACGCGTGCCCGGTCGCTCTTTCGATTCGACATATTGCCGGATGCCGAGGCTGCCGTCGGGGTCGATGCGCCACGAAAGTTCGAGCCAGAATTCGTTCTCTTCCCAGACTTCGCCGGGATTGATCTCGCGCGTGTCCGTGACGCTCTCGCCCAGACGTTCGCGCGCGGCGCGCAGGACGGGCTGGCGAAACCCGATCCACTGCGCGTCGTGCGTCTCATAGGAGTGTACGTCGTGCCGCTCCGAGCCATGCCCCATCGGCAGGATGTAATCGGCGAAGTAGGCCGTCTCGTTCCAGGTCGGCGTCAGCGCGACGAAGCAATTGATCAAACTCTCATCGTTTAAGACTTCGACCCAACTGAAACCATCGGGGTTGGTCCAGACCGGGTTATAGACACGCGTGAAATAGACATCCACTTTGCCCCGCCCCTCTTTCAAAAAGTGCGGCAGCAGAAATGAAAGCTCGTTCATCGCGAGCGGGTACTCGCGCGGCCACGTCAATTCGTTCCAGCGCGGCGGGTGCGGCGGCGTGTAGATCGGCTTCGGGACAAATTTGTTCCAGGCGTTCGGGAACACTCCGCCCTCCGTGGCTATTGCGCCGAGGAGCGCGTTCAACATGAAGAGCGTGCGCGTCACCTGCCAGCCGCCGCTGTTGCCGGCGGAAGCCGAGCGCCAGTTGTGGCTCGAAAAACGCGTCCCCGCCGTCGCCACCACCCGCGCGATCTCTTCGATCACCTTTGCCTCAACACCCGATTCCTGTGCGGCGTACTCGAACGTGTAACCCGCATAGAGTTCTTTCAGGAGCGTCTGAAAATTCTCGAAGTTCGTCTCTCGCTCCGGGTGCTCGACCGCCATGAACTCTTCCCAGTTCCACCAACGCCGCACATACTCCGCGTTGTAGAGATCATGCTCAAGCAGATAATTCACAATCGAGAGCACGATGGCCGGTTCCGAGCCGGGATAGGGCGAGACGAAATAATCGGCATGCGTCGCCGTGTTTGACAAACGCGTGTCGAAGACGATCAACTTCGCACCGTCGGCTTTGGCTTCGATCACGCGCTGCGCGTGCGGGTTGAAATAGTGTCCCGCTTCGAGGTGCGAACTGATGAGGAAGATGACCTTCGCATTGGCATGGTCGGGACTCGGTCGGTCCAGCCCCATCCAGTACTGATAACCGGCGCGGCTCGACGAAGAGCACACGTTCGTGTGCGAGTTATGGCCGTCCACGCCCCACGCCGCCAGTATCCGCTCCGTAAAACCGTCTTCGCCCGGACGCCCGACGTGATACATCACTTCGTTGTGCCGCTCTTCGACGATGGCCTTGCGAATGCGCGCCGCAATTGCGTCCAGCGCCTCGTCCCACGAGACGCGCTCCCACTTGCCCTCGCCGCGCCGTCCAGCGCGCTTCAACGGGTAAAGTATGCGATCCGGATCGGTAATCTGATTGAGCGTCGCCGGGCCTTTGGCGCAATTGCGCCCGCGCGAGCCGGGGTGTTCCGGGTTGCCCTCAAACTTCTGCACCTGCAAACTCTCGCGGTCAACATAAGCCAGCAGCCCGCATGCAGACTCGCAATTGAAACACGTCGTCGGCACGAGCATGTAGCGCCGCTCCACGCGCTTCGGCCACGCCCGCGAATCTAATTCGACCCAATCATCCCAACGCTCCTTCGGCGGGAACGCCGCCAGATGAATCCGGCTCGGCCCCGGATAAAACGTCTCCCCCCGCGCCTCTGTCTCTTTGCGGGCGGCACTCACGCGCTCATTCAGTTTCTTCAGGTTCTTCATACTCAGAATCCCACACTTGCTCATCTTCCCATTCCGCAATCTCTTCGACGGTCTGCGGTTGTCTCTCATAGCCCCGTATCTGTTCCTGCTCCAGTTCAGCAATCTCCTGTTTTTCCATACTCGCTTAAAATTGATGCTAGACATCAATGCCCAAAATGAGAACGGGAATATCTATGTCTGCGACTCCGCGACTCTCCAAATCCCAGACGAACTGCTCAAAATAGGAAACGCCCGATGACATTTCGAGCGCAAGAGATTTCACAGGCACAATCTCGATACCGCATTCAATGAAACCCAGATTGCGAAAGATCGTCATCTTCGCGCAAATACTGCAAACCTCAAGCGGTGTCTTTCCAACTTGGACTTCCACGCCCAAACCATCTTTAACAAAATCCATGTGGCGATAAGCACCCTTAAGATTTGAGCGGATTTTGGTATCTTCCAGATAGTGCGTTGTCGGATACTCACAATCAACTATGTATTTCCTCCAACCCTTTGGATAAAGTTCTTTCTGAAATGCTTTGTTGAGTCTAACCGAGTTGTAGAGCATCCGACTGATTTTCGTCTTTTCTTTAATCAGCTTAGTTTTAGTTTCAGATGTATCTACTCCTCGGACAGCTTCTTTGATCTCGGCGAACAAATGCGGATAGATTGTTGAGACTTTCTCAAGACCATTTTTGAATGAATACTGTGCGGCGAGTTTCACACTTATCTCCTATGTGTCGTCTCAACAATAGACCTCTTGCGCAAGTCGTCTTTCCGCGGCTGTGCCGCCTGATGTGCGGTGAGGCTCGGCCTCACCGGAAAGCGTGTAGTTGTGATAGGGCTACGCCCCTGACCGGGGCGTAGCCCCAAGACCGGAGAGCTGGTGTGACGGAAGGGCACAGCCCTTCCGCACATCGGGCGGCACAGCCGCCAGCCAGAGCATCACTTTTGCAAGAGGTCTAATATAGAATTGTTTACTAATCATCCAACTCAAAGTGCTGTGTAAGTCTCTCTAACGTGAAGCGATTCGTCATACGGCAGGCAATATTCGGATTTGCAAATAAACCCTTCTCCCAAGTAAGCCTGCGTCTTAGGCACTTCTCTAATCCAATCAACTCGAACCAGATACTCGCACTTTTCTAAATCATTGGCGTTCTCTGCCATATTAGATCAACCTCAGGCGAGCGGGACAGACTGCCCGGCTTGCACGTAGGCGTGCTCGAAGCAGAGCAGTCCCGCGAGCGCGAAGGGGACGGAGGCGAGGCCGAACCACGGTGCGAGGCCACCGAGCAGGCTCAAGACAATGCCCGCCCAGAAGAAAGTGCGGTAGCGTCCGCCGGTCATCTCCCGGACGGCGAGGTGTGCGTGCGCCGTCGGGTGCGTCAGGCTCGTCTCACCCCAGATGCAGAGCAGATGCAGGAGACTGAGCGCGCCGACCGCCCACGCGAGCGGCGCGACCGCCGCAGGCTCAAGCCACTCGGCGAACGGCAAGAGCACGCCCGCGCCGACGAGCAGCGATTGCAGGAAGAGATGCGGCGGCAGAAGCGGGTTCTGCCACATGTCGCGCGCTTTGGCCTGCGCGAAGAGATAGGCCGTGTAGATGGCCGTCAACGCCGCAAGCGGCAGACCGGCGATCATCAGGAGGCGTTGCAGCATGGTCGCGCCTGCGAGACTCGCGAGAAAGTGGAGCGTGAGGACGAGCGAGTAGCCCGCGATGATAAACGCTCCGCGCACGAGCCAACTGCGCCATTGCGGGCGCGTGAAGATCAAGTAGAAGCGTTCGGGGTGTTCCAAATCCCAGATGAGCAACGCCCCCGTGAGAGCGAGAAACGCGCCGGAGACGACGGGCGCAACCCACAACCAGAGCGCGCTCTCAACTCTAAGGAATCCCAACAGCACGAGCACGAGCGGCACGAGATAGGCTCCCGCCGCGATGCCCTTGGTCCATGTGTAGAGGCTGACGCGCCAATCCCACGGGATCGTGTGCGGCACGTCGTAGGACAAGAGCGCGGCGGCGGAAGAATTGTTGTAGTCGGGATGGCCGGAGACGACATAATCCGTCCCCGTGCGCTGCTCGCTCCACATGAACAATCCGCCTTCGGGGCGGCGCGCGGCGAGCGGGTCGAGCGTCGCTTGATGCGCGCCTTTGTAGAAGAGTTTCGGCAGCGTCTCCTTCTCAGGTCGCCTGACGTTCACCGGGTCGCGGTTGACGATGCGCGCGACCTTTGAATCCGGGTCGTGCATGTCACCAACTAAGATCGCTTCGACCGGGCAGACGACGACGCAGGCGGGTTCCAGCCCCATGTCGATGCGGTGCGCGCAAAAGTTGCACTTCTCCGCCGAATGGTCTTCCGGGTTGATGAAAATGGCGTCGTAGGGGCAGGCGGCCATGCACGCCTTGCAGCCGATGCAGATCGATTTATCGAAGTCCACGATGCCGTCGGCGCGTTTGAACATCGCGCTCGTCGGGCAAGCGGTGACGCAGGGCGCGTGCGTGCATTGATTGCAGCGCGTCACCTGATGCGCTCGTCGCGTCTGCGGATACGTGCCGACATCGACGTGCTTGACGTAGGTGCGCGTCACGGAGAGCGGCACGAGGTTCTCCGACTTGCAGGCCGTCGTACACGCATGGCAACCAATGCAGCGCGTTTGATCGATGACCTTTCCCCAGCGAGGTTGCTCGGCCCCACTCCCGTTCACGGCTGGCTCTTCCATCCACATCTCCCGCGCTTTCCGGCATTTGAAAATTGACACGACAGACTACACCGAAACGCGCTCCCCTGAATAGTGAGGCGCAGTCGCGCCGCTCGCTCATCTTTGCCGCCGCGTTGACTTCGCTTCGTCTCCGTGTTTGACTGCGACCAATAATGGAAATTCATCATTCGGGGGCAGGCGGCGCGTGAACGAAAGACGCGCGCCCGTGTGAGAAATTATGACGGAACAACTTTATGACTGCATCGTGGTGGGGGCAGGACCGGCGGGACTGTCGGCATCGCTTTTTCTCGCGCGCTACCGGCGGCGCGCCCTGACCTTTCATCACAACAGCCCGCGCAACATCTACTCGCACGGCGTACATTCCTTTCTCGGCCATCACGGAATCCTGCCGACTGAACTCTTGGAGCGCGGGCGCAAAGAAGTGACGGATCACGGCGGCTTAATCATCGAAGGCTACGTGACCAGCGTTGAGCGAATTGGCGACGAGCATTTTCGCGTCTCGACCGGCGACGGAAAAATTGTCGGTCAATCTTTCGACGCGCGGCGACTTGTTTTAGCGACGGGCTTGCGTGACCTGACGCCCGATTGCCCCGGCTTCGGAGATTTCTATGGCGCAACGGTTCACCAC
>JBPCIP010000062.1:0-46977 GCA_051006195.1 Pyrinomonadaceae bacterium | reverse complement strand
CGCAGGCGGGCACGGTCGAGTCGGCTTCGGTGGTGGAAGACCGCGAAACGGGACGTTCGCGCGGCTTCGGCTTCGTCGAAATGTCCTCGAATGAAGAAGGCCAGGCGGCCATCGCGCAGTTCAACGGTAAGGAAGTTAACGGTCGCAACTTGACGGTTAACGAAGCGCGCCCGCGCGAGGATCGCGGCGGCAATCGCGGCGGCGGCGGTGGTCGCGGCGGCTTTGGCGGCGGCGGCGGCGGCAATCGCGGCGGTGGCGGCGGCTACGGCGGCAACCGTGGCGGTGGTGGCGGCTACGGCGGTGGCGGCGGCGGCGGAAGCCGCGAGCCCCGATGGTAAAGTTCGCCGTTAAATTCGACCGGCGACCCTTTTAAGCAAAGCGCCTCCGACGATGACCAATGCCGCCGGAGGCGCTTCAATATTTTCAGCTAGACACGGCGCGCTCCCAATCGATGGTTGCAGCGACGCCAAAGGATTTTATGAACTTTTCTCAATTGGGACTCAACGACGCGCTGTCGCGCGTGTGTGAGTCTCTCGGATACACCGAACCCACACCAATTCAAATCCAGGCGATCCCCGTCGTCCTCGGCGGCTCCGACTTGATCGGCTGCGCCGAAACCGGCACGGGCAAGACCGCCGCGTTTCTGCTACCGGTGATTCAACGCATGTCCGAACGGGAACGCCCCGGCATACGCCTGCTCGTCCTCGCGCCGACGCGCGAGTTGGCGACGCAGATCGAAGCCAGTTACCGCTCGCTCGCCCCGAAAAAGAATGCGGCCCGTTGCGTGACGTTGATCGGCGGCTCAGGGATGGCACGTCAAACCGATGCCCTCAGGCGCGGCGTTCAAATCGTTGTTGCGACGCCGGGACGCCTGCTCGACCACATGGAGCGCGGCGCGGTTGATTTCTCTTTCGTGGAAACGCTCGTGCTCGACGAGGCTGACCGGATGCTCGATATGGGCTTCTGGCCGGCGATCCGGCGCGTGCTCGCTGCGTTGCCCGCTGAACGGCAGACGCTGCTGTTCTCCGCCACGATGTCGCCTGCGATAGAAAAAATCGCGCGCTCGAACATGCGCCAGCCCAAACTCGTGGAAGTCAGCCAGCGCGGAGCTGCCGCCGTCACCGTTCAGCAGACCGCTTACCCGGTGGCGATGGAATCAAAGACCGCTCTCCTGCTCGATCTGTTGGAGCGCGAACGCTTCGAGCGCGTGCTCGTGTTTACGCGCACCCGGCGGGGAGCCGAACGCCTCTCGCACATCCTCGAAGCGCGGTCGCATAAAGTGAATCGTATTCACGCCGACCGCTCGCAACCGCAGCGTGAAGCGGCCTTGCGCGGTTTCAAGGACGGGCGCACCCGCGTGCTCGTGGCGACCGACATCGCCGCGCGCGGCATTGATGTCGATTCGATCTCGCACGTCATCAACTACGACGTGCCCGCCGCGCCGGAAGATTACGTGCATCGCATCGGACGCACGGGCAGAGCTGGAAATCTCGGTCGGGCGATTACGCTCGTTACGCCCGTAGAAGAACTGTCCATGCGCGCCATCGAGCGACTAACCGGGCAGGCCGTCGAGCGCGTTCTTTTGCAAGGCTTTGGCGGCGTCAAGCAGGCGACTCTCGGCGCGCCCAAGCCTTTTGCCGGAGCCAAACCCGGCAGCAGCGTGGGCCGTCGCTCCTTCCGCCCGCGCCGCGCCCGGTAGTTTTCGGACACCTTTCAGCCTCGCCCCTTGTTAACTTCTGACCAGCCGGACGACCGTTCAAAGGGCGGTCATCAAGGCAATGACACAAATCACGCTTCCGCTCGGTATGACCGGAAGGCGGATCGAAAGGAAATCAAATGACGGAAGAGAAGAAAACTTTTGTACTCGGCGAACGGGTGGACAAGCTCTGTACGGTGTGCGAGGTTGAACGCGGCCACGTCGTAGCTTCGATTACGAAACGTGGTCAGGTGTCGCGGGTGAATTGCCCGGTCTGCCAGACGCGCAGCACCTTCAAAAGCGGCGTCAAGTCAACCAATTCACGCACGGCGCAAACCGGTGCGCCTTACGATCCGGCGCGCATGTATCGCACGGGTCAAACCTTGATGCACCCCGCCTTCGGGATCGGCGAAGTGACCGCGCTCATCGAGCCGCAGAAGATCGACGTGCTCTTCGCCGACCGCTTGCGCCGCATGATTCATGGCCGCCTTTGAGCTTTACGCGCGGGCGGCGGCGGGGCTCGAACGCTGACGTTCGAGCTTGAACAAATGCCATTCGCCCGCGACTCCGGCAAGTGCGTGTAAGCCGCAATCTGAAAAACGGATGCCAGAGCCGGCGACGAGGTCTTTGACGGTGGAAGAGACCAACACTTCGCCGTCACCGGCTGTAGCTTTGATCTGCGCGCCGATCTCGACCGCCAGCCCGCTCACCAGTTTCTCCTCCAACAGATCGCACTCGCCCGTGTGCAGCCCCACTCTCACTTGAACTCCGAGGCGCGCGGCATATTCCCGAATCGCGCAGGCGCAACGGATCGCCCGCGCCGGGCCGTCAAAGGTTGCCAGCGGCCCCGTCCCCGTCAGATCGTGTTCCCGCCCGCGAAACCATTTGATCTCTCTCGTGACCTGCGCCCGCAGGCGCTCGATTTTACCTCGCCCCCAAGTTTCATGTGGCGCGCTCGCGGACGTTTCGACGAGGTTCAGAAACAGCACAGTCGCGAGCACCCGATCAGGTTCCAATTCATGCCGGACGCCCGTCAAAAACTCTTCGACTTCGTCGATGATGGCATCCTGATCGCCGACGAACGGGAGATGATCTTCACCGGGCAGCTCGATGAAGCGTGCGCCGGGGATGCGCCCCGCGACATAACGCCCTTCGTCGATCTTCAAGCACTTGTCGCCCGTCCGGTGCAACACTAAAGTCGGCACATGAATCGTCGGCAGCACATGCCGCACGTCGATCTCGGCGTTCATCTTCGTCAGTGCGACCGCCGCGCCGGGGCTCGCGCCCATGCGCAGATAAGTCGCCCACCACTCACGAAACTGCGCATCGCCCGCTTTGCTCGGCGCACGTTCTTCCAGCCCCACGGGACCGCCCCAGTGCTCCTCGATAGCGCGAAAGAACCTCTCGCGCTCGCCGACGGTCGGAGCCCACGGGCAATCATCGGCGCGGATGCGTTTGGCATACGTTCCGATCATGACCAGCGCCACGGTCTTCTCCGGGTAAGTCGCGGCGAAGAGGGCGGACATCGGGCCGCCTTCGGAGATGCCCAGGATCGCGGCGCGCTCGGAGCCGACGGCGTCGAGCACGGCGCGCACGTCATCCATGCGTTGTTCGAGAGTGGGCAGTTTGTTGAGCGGGACGCTGTCGGACAGGCCCGTCGGGAGGCACGTTTTTCATGCAAGACCTTGCGGGGTCGAGCCACGTTCACCGGAACATGGATCACCCGGTCGGCCCGTTGCTCTACACCATCTCGTGCCTCCATTGCATGACCGTCTCGCTGGCACAGGACGGCGCGGGTTTGGGCGCGATGTGGGGCGAGGAAAAGGCATGCGAGATGTTGCAGGAAGCAGGCTTCACCCGCGTCGAGGTGAGGCAGCTCGCTCATGACATCATGAACAACTACTACATCGTCACGAAAGCTTGATTCGACGAACAACCGAGACTGCCGGGGCGAGAGGTTCGCCCCGGCAATATTCGCTTGCCGGTTAAAATTTATGTGACGGTCGGCCAACGTGAATGTGCGGCCCCGTGGCCGCGCCGGGGATCGCCATGCGGAAAGCAGAAAATGGAATGCCGTGGCCGCGCAGGAAATTGATCAAGGCTTGCCCTTCGATGCCGTCAGGATTGAGCGGCACGTCCATCGCCTGCCGGTGATCGAATCGCCAGCGGTCGTGAACCGCTGACTGCCCGAATGCGCTGACGGGCAACTGCCGCCCGAACTGCTCCTGAAAGAAGCGTTGCACTTTCCACGCCTCCGACAACGCCCACGCGCCCTGACCGTTATAGCGCATGTAAGCAGTCGTTATCAGCAATTTTCCCCGCGGGACGGGCGGCGCTTGCGCCATCTGTTCCGCGGCCTCCGCTTCAACCAATGTTTCAGCGATCTGTGTATCTGCCGTCACGATTTGCTGCCGAACTTCGCCCGCTCTGGCCTGCTCTCTTGCCACGCTCTGCTCGCTCGCTTCGAGATCACGCCGGGAAATGAGTCCGGCGGCGTAAAGTTCTTTCAACCGGAGCAATTGCTCTTCGGCTTTGCGCACGTTCCCTTCGTACAGAGCCAACAATTGTTCGAGACTGGCCTTGTACTCCTTTGAGACTTTGACGAACTCTTCCCGGCGACGCGCGAGTTCCCCGGCGGCTTTCGCCTGTTCGCTCTTCTGCGGCGCAGGCTTGATCGATCTTCTGTTTCTTGTGCCCTCCTGCTGCTGCTGCGCGCGACCGCTCGCGCCGATTGTCGCGAGCGCGAGCAATAGCACTGCGAGCAGTGCGCGCCGCCGAAAGTTATAAAAAGCCTTTGAGTTCATCAAGCAGACGTGGACTAGCTTTAACCGCTCTTGTTCTTTCTTTCAGTTGAGAATTGCGCTGAATGCCTTGTTGCGTGCAAAATTAACTTTATCCCCTTCGCAGGTCTCAAGCAAACAATTCAGAAAGCATCAACTATAACGAAGTATGAGTCGGCTCAAACTCGCCGCCGGGCAGGCATGCGCATTGATTATGACTCTGGCAGTCGTTTATACTTGCCCGTGCATATTAGTGTCGGCTAGTAGCGTGCAGTTAAGATATCGGACTTTCCCCTGTGAGCACCTCCTCGCCCCATGAAGTAACCCGCTTGCTCATCCAGTTGACGGATGGCAACAGAACCGTTTTGAACGAACTGCTGCCGCTCGTCTACAGCGAGTTGCGAAGTTTAGCGGCCAACTACCTGCGCCGCTCCGTCCTGATCGCCTCCAACCGGCGGTGGCTCTCGACGCGAGTCGTCAATAGCGCGTGATAATACGCGCGGCAATACGCGATGCTCGCTCCCGTTTGGCTCGCCGCTCCCGTCATTTGAGCAGTCTCTATCATCGCCATCCCACTCCTCCCCACCGAATCTCGCAGTCCGTTTCTTCGTTCCTATTATCGTCTCCACCTACTAACGCGCAACTGGAACGAAAAAAGGATCACATGTTGAGCGACTTAATCGTCAGTGTCGCGATCAGCCAAGCGGTTAGTATGTACAGCCTTTTTAATTCACTGTCTCAGGTGCGCCTTCACCCATTCGTATACCTCCGCCGACCCTAACTTGCCGAAGAGCAAGAGCCTACGCGGGGAATATCATGCTTCATCCGTTTGACACCGGTAGTGGCCTCGTTAGATTGGGGATTGAAAAATGGCGCACTTTGTAGCGCCTGCCGGTCGGCGTGGCTACCAAATCTTGGGCGAAAATTGATCTCCCAATGTAACGAGGCTATTACCTTTGACACCGCTCTAAAAATATATCTTGCAAAAGTTCGGAAACTGGAAGTATATTGTGCTCCTCAATAACCAATGGCATGATTCACCCCATGCCGTCACCTGCTCTTTACTCTGTTGCCAATGATATGCTGTAGCTCTCAAGCACGTCACCAGTGTTTGGAGTCTCAGCAAGTATCCGTCTTGTTCGTCCACCTCTAAGTGAGTAGCCAAAAGTCTTTGCAAAAAAGATTGCTGAAAATCAATAAATACGGGCTAAAAAACAATATTTGTCGATTCATAATTCCAAAAACTTTTGGCTACTCACTTAGTCACACGAAAAAGGAGTTACAAGATGAAAGTAAAACTGCTTACGGTTCTTCTACTTGCGGCTACACTCAGCACTATCGGAATTTCCTCCGCAACTTCCATGATATCTCACGAGAGCATTAAGGAGATGCCCGCTGCAACTGGCGCGGCTGTCTCGACCGCCCCAGTTAATCCCCTGCCCCAGATTCCTGAAACAGTGATAGACGGATCGAAGAACCCGGAGATGATTCATGACCGAGTGGCCTACTCGCTGCTTTTCCGGTTCTTGTCAGGGCGTAAGACCGATGAGGAGAAAAAGCGTGCTCGTTCTTATCTAAAGATGCTGTTTAGCTGTTCCGATTGTGCGGACCCAGCAGTGCTCGAAACCAATGAGGCCCAAATAAATGCGGTCTTGGCTGCGGCAGCGGAATTCGAAAAACGAGTCGAAGTTTTCGACCATCAAGCGAAGGCCATCAAGGACCGCGCAGATGCACAAATTGGTAAAGAGGACAAAATCAAATTAAGCAAACTCCAGAAGCGAAAGGAAGCTTTAGTCGATGAAATCTCAGCGTCGCTGCCTAGTCATCTAGGGGAGGAAGGCACCCAAAAAATGCGCCAGTTCGTTAAGGAGCACATGAAGCCAAAGATAAAGATAACCCCGACCCCTACGGGCAATTAGGCGCAACTTGTGGACGGTGTAGATTAGCGTCTTTGTTGCACAGTGCATACCTGACAAGGCTTCAGATTTATCATCCCTTAGCGGATCCTTAGAAAGGAAGAATTATCATGGCGGCAAAAAATCGTCCCAATCTTGTGCAATGGCGTCTGAGTCACGGATTTCTGAGCGCCATTCGCCTAATATCTGTCGCAGCGTCTCTGGGCATTTGGGCTGTAACATCAGCGTCCGGCCAAGTCACCACGTATTCAGATTCGTGGTTTGTGGACAACTCAGGGTCAACGCCTGCCGGGGTTTATGAAGGCGCACCTGAAATTGAAAGTACGATAAACAGTTACTTAGGGCAGAACCAAGTCGCGGGTGTAGGCGTTACAGAGGCGGACTATAGCAGCGGCTCACAGTCGGTGCAAACAACGTTAACGTCCCCGGGCGGCGCCACCGCGACGGCCACAAGTTACGATTACGAGTGGTACTCGCGCAGTGAGGTAGCTCTGCCATATACTGTTGACATTAACAACCGGAACGAAGAGGGCTGGCGGGTAACAACTGGGCATCATTATTGGATTGAAGACCCGTACCAAGAGCCTTGCTACGGATGCGCAATCCAATCAAGGCCTCAATACGGCTACCGTAATTATTACTACTTCCCAATAGACGTGTTCATCAGCATCTCCGTCTCGGGACAAAGCTACACAGGACTCGTTATCTATCCTCCCTACGGCGTTCGACCGTACCGTTGCTTATACACGCGACGGACGTGCCAAGGCTCGCGCTGCGGAGTGGTTTACAGCCAGATGTTTTTCTATGCATACGGTAATGCCTTCTGCGAGGAGTACCTACAAGCGTACTTTTTACGGATAAGAATCGGGGTTCGAACCAGTTGCATACCCGTTTACGGCATCCCCACATCTGTACCAGGCCAGTGTTTCTAGCTTGATCGAGATCAAAGTCGTCAACAACTGCAACAGCTCTTTTGCAGCCGCACCAACAGAGGTAAATCTAAATAAGCACTCGGAGCATGTTGCATGTATGAGGGGGACGGCACACATACGTGTCGTTCTCCTCCTATACTCAAACCACAACTTAGCAGCACCTAAATTAACTCGGCAACTAAACCACTATGCACTGAAAGTGCATAGATTTCTGGCGATGACTGAAAGTCACGCCGCTTCTTGATTACAAGTTGTTGAGATGCAACGCCGCACATCAGATTTCTGCGGAGTGCTTCGCAACTGAAAGTCTTGCACTAAAGTGCATAGCTTTGCTCTAGCGCACTGAAACAGTAAATCATCAATCATAAGTAAGAATGGCTTTGCACAAAAAGTTCGGTGCCACTACGACATGATGTGCTCAGTGAAACTGTCAGGCGCTACATATCGACGCGGTTTCTACTTTTGTGCAAAGCCAGAAGAATAATAAACGCCCACATGAAACCTAACTTAATGGGTGAGGCGCTGCGGCACGCCGCTGCGAGAGGCGACACTGAAGCGGTACGTAAATTGTTGATTGCAGGTGCTGATGTAAACGCGAGCGATGAATTTGATGAAACAGCGCTGTTTATTGCAACAGAGATGGGGCATCTATCGACCTTTAAAGTATTGATTGAGAGCGGCGCTGACGTACATGCAAGGGCTGAGTTCGGAATGACGGCTTTGATTCGAGCGACTTTAAGTGGTTATACGGATATAGTTCAGGAACTAATAAGTGCAGGTGCCGATGTTAATGCCAAGAATGTTGATGGTGAGACAGCCATGACGTTCGCAGCGTTTCACGGACATACTGCCATCGTCGAAGGGGTATTGGAGAGTGGTGCCGACGTTAATGCTTGCGATAATAACGGCACTACAGTTCTAATGCGTGCGGTGGCGAGCGGCGAGGTTAAACTAATAAGGATATTGCTGGCGGCGGGCGTAGATGTTTCAGCGAAAAGTAATTTTGGTCATACTGCGTTAGGCGACGCTGTTCTCACAGGTAGCAGTGAGATCGCACAGTTACTTAAGGAGGCAGGAGCTAGGGAGTAATCTGATGGAGAGATGGATACCGCTTAGTTTGGGAATGACGGTCTTCAGGCTCCTGGTATAATTATGCAAGACAGATGCACAAGATTCTTGCAACTCGGAGAGACTCAAAGTTATGCGCGACAAAGTTGTATTTAAAGCACTACTAATCTCGTTAGGCGTCACTTTTGTGTCTTTAGTTGCAGTTATGCTGTACGTAATAATAACGGCTTCGACACAAATATACGGCAGCGGGACTGCGGCTGTTATTGGAGGAGCAGGTGATCTACTCCTAGGACTTTTGTTAATAGAGCTACCTGCCATGTTCCTGCTCGCGCTCCTTCTTCACAGGAACTGTGCCATGCGCCGCTGAGTGTACAGTAATCAATGGCAAGAATTCCATTGATTTTAAGACTAAGACCCGGGAATGGTTAAACATGCGTCAAGGTCAAACTCGCGCATGAACACATGTCCCTATTGCCAACCTAGCAAGCGGCAAGTTAAACGACGCCTCCTCGTGTCTACCGTCCGGTTCGCATCCCGCCCGGTAAAAGCGAAAGGCTCCGGCAATTTAGCCGGAGCCTTTCGCTGCGTGACCCGCGTAGCCCACTTTAACGGGTCACGTTGGGGGAGGGGGAATCAGCTAAAGTCGATTCATTCGGTTCACCGTGGCTATTGTCTGCGCCCTGCTCTTCACGCCTTCGATCACGCTTATCAGATCGCTATGCTTGCTTCCACTCGTTAACGCGGCTTTCGGGCGCGAAACAGATCACGTCGCGGAGATTTTTTTCGCCACTTCAGTTTTTTGGCGAGATGTTAGCGAAACGAAGTGGCCGGAACGGGTGTAAGATTGTGTTTGATAAAAGCTATTCGCCAAATAATTTTTAAGCATTTGAAGGAGACGATTGAATGAGATACCGCATGATGATCACGGGCGCGTTGTTGCTGGCCGTATGTTTCGGCACGCTCACGGTTGGAGGCCAACAGCAGCAGCGACGACGCGCGCATCAAGGAAGCGGTGGGCAAACTCACCCGCGAGATACTGACGCTACAGGCCGAAGGCTCTTATGAAAAGGCCAAAGCGATGCTCGACCGATACGGCATCATCAGGCCGCCGATGAAACGCGCGCTCGACCGTCTCGGCGATGTGCCCGTAGACATCGAGCCGCACTTCCCGCTCGCGCAACCACGCTAAATCGAACCACGCAACATTGGTACACATGTAGGGCAGGGACAAGTCGGTTGCCCGTGTTTTCGACAACTGTATAGACACGAGCACCCGACTTGTCCTGCTTTTGGCGCGGGCGCGTGCTCTCATCAAGCTGCGTCTGTGCCCCGCCAAAATCATCTTTATCGAAACTTTATCGAAATGTGCTATCAACAATTTTCGTCTAGATTCCCTGTGTTCCTTATCTTACATTTAGCTGAAGTTACGGTCTTTCGGAATGATGCGTAAAATTCCCGCATGGTTCAGCGCGACGCTCGTTGTCGGGGCTTTCGGCACGCTGCTGTGGTCGGAGCGTCGTCGCCCTTTGCGGCGGGCGGTTGAAAACAAACTGACGCGCAACGCGCGCAATCTCGCCGTCGCGGGCGTGGCCGCCGTTGCGCTCCAATTCGTCGAGCGGCCTGTCATCGCACCGCTCGCCGCGCTCGTCGAACGCCGCAAGTGGGGATTACTCAAACGCCTGCCCCTGCCGCAGTGGATGGAAGTCGCGCTCGCCGTCGTGCTGCTCGATTACACGCTCTACGTGTGGCACGTCCTCACGCATCGCGTCCCCCTTTTATGGCGTTTTCACCTTGTTCACCACGTCGATCTCGATCTCGACGCCTCGACCGCTCTGCGTTTTCATTTCGGCGAACTCGGCTTCTCCGTCGCGTGGCGGGCAGTTCAGGTGCTGGCTCTGGGCATCACGCCGCTTTCGCTCTCCGCATGGCAGAACTTTCTCTACGTCTCGATCTTATTTCATCACTCGAACGTGCGCCTCCCGGTCCGCACGGAGCAACGGTTGAATCTTTTGCTCGTGACGCCGCGCATGCACGGCATTCATCATTCGCTGGTGCGCGCGGAGACGAACTCGAACTGGTCGAGCGGCCTGTCGCTTTGGGATCGCATGCACGGAACGCTTAAACTGAACGTGCCGCAGGAAGAGATCACGATTGGCGTTCCGGCTTACCGTCAGCCGGAAGAAGTGCGGTTGACGAGCATTCTCAAAATGCCTTTCGGCGAAGAACGTTCGGTGTGGCAGTTGCCGGATGGCGTCGAACCGTCGCGGGCGCGGCTTTTCTCAGTTCCAGTTGATCATCTCTTAAGCTGAGCGGGCAAGGCGTACCTTTCCCGCGCTTGAAACGAAGGCAAGATGCACTTACTATCGCCGGCGGAATTACCGCTCATCTCCGTCATCATCCCGACGCTCAACGAAGCCCGCTCGCTCGGCGCAACGCTTGCGGCAGTAGCGCAGTTGCAGGATGGACGGCGGCGCACGGAGATCATCGTCGTCGATGGCGGGAGCGCAGATGAGACGTTGCAGATCGCCCGCGCGCACGGCGCGCATGTCGTCGCTTCGGCACGCGGGCGCGGCCTCCAAATGCACACCGGCGCGGGCGCGGCGCACGGCGCGTTGTTGTGGTTTCTGCACGCCGATACGCTGCCTCCGCCTGATGGCGCACAGCGTATGCTGGATGCGCTGCGACATGACGCGCAAAGCGTGGGCGGCAACTTCAACATCAGTTTTGACGGGGCGAGATGGGCGGCGCGTTTCATGACGTGGTTCTATCCGCAACTGCGCAAACTCGGACTCTGCTACGGCGACTCGGCGATTTTCGTGCGCGCGGACGTTTATCGAGCGGTGGGCGGCTTCAAGCCCTACCCCATTTTCGAGGATTTGGATTTAGTGCGACGATTAAGAAAGCATGGGCGCATGATTCATTTGCCGGCGACGGTCGTCACTTCATCACGTCGCTTTGAAAGCGGCAGTTTCCTCTTCACCTTCGCGCGTTGGTCGTTCCTACAGTTGCTCTACTGGTTCGGCGTCCACCCGCGCACGCTGAGCCGCCTCTACGCGCCGGTGCGCGGCGCAAAGAGCAGACATTGAAAAGATGATTGCCCGAATACGCTTTTGATTTCAGGTCATCACAACGCGCCCGGCAGGCAACCCGAAGGAGATTTATTCGATGGCATACTATGAAGAAGACGACTTGAACCGCTTCGGCGAGATCGGCAAACATCGCCCCGACCTCTTCGAGAAATTCATGGCGTGGTATCAGGCGTGTCAGGAAGATGGCGCGCTCTCGCGCCGGGAAAAGGCGCTCATCGGCCTCGCCGTCGCCCATGCCCTGCAATGCCCTTACTGCATCGACGCTTACTCTCAATCGTGTCTCGAATCCGGCTCGAACCTGGAACAGATGACCGAGGCGATTCACATGGCTTCCGCCCTGCGCGGCGGCGCGTGTCTCATCCACGGGCTTCAGGCGCATAACGCCGTCAACAAGGTGTCGATGTGATGGGACAATCTCTACCCGTCATCAACGCGGAGAACGGGGAAGCGCGTGCGCCCGTGGGCTTCGACGAGAAGCTCGCGGCGCATGGTTTAGCGTTGCGCGCGGGCGCGGTCGAGACGTTGCAGGTCAACGTCGGCAAACTCTGTAATCAGGCTTGCAAGCATTGCCACGTTGATGCCGGCCCGAAGCGCACGGAGATCATGTCGCCTGAAACCGCCGAGCAGATCGTCGCGGCGGTGCGTCGCTTTCATTTCCCGATTGTCGATATTACGGGCGGCGCGCCCGAACTCAATCCGTCGTTTCGTTATCTCGTCAAGGAATCGGGCGCGGCGGGCGCGCACGTCATCGTGCGCCACAATTTGACCGTCATGTTCGAGCCGGAACAAGCGGACCTGCCCGACTTTTTTCGCGAGCACCGCGTCGAGGTCGTCTCTTCCCTGCCCTATTTCCTCGAGCAGCAAACGGACGCGCAACGCGGCCACGGGGTTTTCGTGAAGTCGCTTGAGGCGATGCGGCGTTTGAACGGCGTCGGCTATGGTCTGACGCAGAGCGGCCTCGTCCTCAATCTCGTCTACAATCCGACGGGGGCGTTTTTGCCGCCCGCCGAAGGAGCAATCGAAGCGGACTTCAAGCGCGAGTTGGCGGCGCGCTACGGCGTCTCGTTTAATCGCCTCTACACGATCACCAACATGCCCATCCGAAGATTTCTGGACTACCTGCGGCGCACGGGCAACGAGGAGCGTTACATGCGCAAGCTCGTCGAAGCCTTCAACCCGCAGGCCGTCGAAGGGCTGATGTGCCGCAATCTCCTGAGCGTCGATTGGACCGGACGCCTCTACGACTGCGATTTCAACCAGATGCTCGACCTCCCCATCGCCGCCGGTCTTCCACGGACGATCTCGGCATACGACCCGGTTAAGTTTTCCGCGCGCCCCATCAGCACCGCCGCACACTGTTTCGGCTGCACCGCCGGAGCCGGTTCAAGCTGCGGCGGATCGGTGATGAAAAATTAAGCAATCAAGTTGAAGCATGTTTGAGAGGCAGGCCCGGTTGTTGCCTCGCGCTCATTCGACGCTCGCCGGATGAATCGCCGAGCGGTAGCTTTTCAAAACGTATTGGAGCACTCGTTGCTCCCCCGCCGCGCCACAGGTGATGTAGTTCTGAAACTCGGAGGGGCGGGCGGCGACGTGCGCTTCGTGAATTTTGCCCCCGTTCTTTTCGCTGAACCTGACGAGCCAGTTCGTCTCGTCTGTGCGCTCATGGCGCAGGTAGCGCAGTTCGTTAACCACAGCGATGTGTGATTCTCTGCGAATGAAAAATTCGGCGGCCTGCACGGGGTAGGAGTAACAGGCGCGGCCCCTGTAATTCTCCAGGACGACTTGATGTTGGCGGTATTCATCGAGGATCATGCGGCCTGTCTGCTCCGTCACATGCGCGTAAAAGAGGCCGTGCGGGAAACAGACGAGATTGGCCGCGAACCTGTCGCCGCCGACGTGCGACGATTGCCAGACGTTTTCCTCCGCTTGTTCCCGCAAAGATTTATACAGCGCATAGCCGAACTTGGCGCAGCACTTGTCGCGCTTCCCGTGCGTGCAGACGAGGAACAACGGCGCGTCCACGGCGTCGCCGCCTGCCAGAGTCGCGCCCGCCGCCACCGCAGCCACATCGAGACTCAGCAATTGCTCGTAATCCGTTAAGCGGAACTTGACCATTGCCGGCGCGCGTTCGCGGCAACAGACGACGTAGCAGGCAAGCGGCGACTGGTTGAAGCGGTCTTGTTTGATGAACAGGAGGCGGGCGCGCGGGATGGTCTTGCAGAGATTGTTCAAATAACTCTTGAGTTGCGCGGAGAGAGAGCTGTCCTGCAGCGCGTGTGTGCCCCACGCTTCGCGGTATTCGACGAGCAGCCACACCTCGCCGATGGAGGCCGTGCCGAAACTCGTCTCCGCCGTTTGGCGCGATAAATCGGAACAATAGAAGAAGGGTCGGCTCATCTTTTCAGACAATCAATCCTTAACGACAGCGATCAATCCGTGTTGCAGCAACTCGCCGAGCAACGCCCGCACGATCTGCGCCTCAAGTCGGCCTCGCGCTCCCTCGCACAACTGCGCGACGGAGAGCGCGCCCCCGTCCGCCAATGGCCGGAGCACGCTCAAGGCAGCGACGGAGAAACGCCAACGCTTTTTCAGACAGGCGAATTCGACGACGCCGTCCGCGATTTGCAAATCGAGCGGGCGCGGCGCAGTCAAACGCACGAAACATCCGTTGTCATCGGGAGGGAGCAGTTGCGCCGTCGCGCTCCAAGGCAAACTGAGGCGGGCGCGCGGCTCGGCCAACGCATCCAGTTCGCGCTCGTAGGGCGTGAGCAATTGTTCGTTCCACTGCGCCAGCAAAGCTTCTTCCAAACGCTTCAAATGCGCGGCGCGCTTGGCGTCGGAAGCGAAGCGCGGCAGGTCTTGGCGGAAAATTTCGCTGGCGCGCAGACGTGCCGTGAGCCACTGCAAGAGATCGATGCCCGTCCGGTTATGGATGCCGACCGTGAGATGCAGTGTCGGCTCATCCAGCGGGGTCGCGACGTGCCACCAGCCGCGCGGGATATAGAGGAAGTCGCCGTCTTCGAGCGTCGCTTCCCAGACGGGTTCGCCCGTCGGCTTCGGATTCAGGTCGCCGTCTCCCGCGAGCGGGTGCGGCCTCGTCATGCCGTAGATGCTCCACCGCTTGCGCCCCGTCACCTGGAGGATGAACACATCGTGATCGTCCCAGTGCAGATCAAATCCGCGCGACGTGTGCCACCCGGCATAAGCATTGATCTGAATGCGCTCGTGAAAGAATTGTTCCAACCCGGCGGCCAACTCTTCGAGCGGCTCATAGAGTTCGTCCACCGCGTCGAGCACGAGGGTCGCGCCCGCGCGGAGTTGCTGCGTGAATTTGACGGATTGGAGACGCGGGATCGGCGTCTGGCGGCGCGCGCCGGAGACGTGGCGCAGGTAGGCGGAGGCGGGGAGGCTTTTGCCGTCTCGCATCAAGCGCAGACGCGGAAAGTCCAGACGATGCCGCCGCAGGATGTCGTTCAATTGCTCCCACGGCAGCAGCGGCGCGAACCGTCCGCGTCGCCCCCGAATGTAATGGTAGGTCTGTCCCCAGGCGGAGGCGAGAAAATCCTCCGCGAGGTGTGGCTCCAACAGTTGCTTTAAACTATTGACGACCTCACCGTTCATAAAGCGCACATCGGGCACTTAAGCGTCAGCGGTATCCATCTTGATGGAAGCGTCGGAACTGTCCGTGTCGGCGTTGTCGTCCGAGCTATCGGCGTCAACTCCGAGCGTGTCCGTCAAATCGGTGTCCGCGCCTTTCGCGTCGCTTTCATCGCTCTTGTCGGCGTCCGTCGCGGTGTCGTCGGAGGCGTCGGTGTCGGCGGTACCGATTGCATGGAGTTGCGCGCCGCCGTGCAGGGGTTCGACTGATAAGAGCAGACCTGAGGCGGGCGTCTCTTGTTTTTCGGTCTGTCCTGAATTCATTTGTTCTGGCATATCCTCTCCTCTTCGTTGCGGAAATGGTTATTGTCCGCACAGATTATTATGCGCGGGATGAAACTACAAGGCGGCATCGCCGGGAAACTTGAAAGTACGAACTTGTGAGTGATATCAAATAACGCGGCGGCACAGATTGGACGTAGGCGACTCATAGCGCCTTGCGCCGGCGGCGAAACCAGGAAAGTTACCTTTTCGTTTAAGCCGCAACCCATATCGTGAGTCGCGTCTGCTGCGCCGCGCGCCGGTTGCGCCGCGCGGCGGGAGATTTGTGGTCATTCATCCGGTATTTTGCGCGAGCGGGGGGCAAATCATTCGTGGCACAGAGGTTGTTAATAAGAATACCGAGTCGTCTTCACGCAAGTGAGCGACGATCCAATTGAGAGACCCGTTGCGAAGGGGAGAGCGCAACGGGTCTCTCCTTTAGGATTTGCAGCGCCCGCCCTGCTGTCTGCCGGCAAATCAAACGAAACTGAAACGAGAGGCTTTAACAAACCAGGACAAACTTGGCAAGAAAGCCCGGCTTCATTATTTTTTTGGCGCGATAACTTCTAACAGCTTCTGCCGCGATGCGTTGACGGCCCCGCGCTTTTCTTGACAAGCACTGGAGCGCGTCCCTATCATGCAATGTTTAATTTCCAAGGCAGTAAATCACCTCCGGGCGATGATTTAGAAGAAAGGTGGGAGCAGTTTGTTTGGGGCGAGCATCGGGCGCGGAGCACAGCGAATCATCAGTGCGATGGTGCGCTGGTTGGCCTATGGTCACATCAACCCTAACCTGCTGACGGTGATCGGCGTTGCGATCAACGTGCTCTCCGGTCTGTTGTTCGGCTACGGCTATTTCTTCTGGGCGGGCGTCATCCTCATCGTCGCTAATTTGTTCGACATGCTCGATGGGCAGGTAGCGCGTCTGTCAGGCCGCGTCACGCGTTTCGGCGGCTTCCTCGATTCGTCGCTCGACCGCCTTTCGGACATGGTGATCTTCGTCGGGCTGATGGTCTTCTACGCGCGCGATACGGAGTTTCATTCGACGCTCAATGTCTTTCTCGCGGGCGCGGCGATGATGGGATCGGTGATGGTTTCCTACGCGAGCGCCCGCGCCGAAAGCCTGATTCCGAAGTGCGACGTGGGCTTCCTGCGCCGCCCGGAACGTGTGGTGCTCTTGATCATCGGCGGGCTTTCGACGCACCCCGGCTCCGCAAACTTTTTCGCCAACCGGATGCCCGCCGTGCTCTGGATTCTCGCCATCGGTTCTTACTGGACCTTTGCGCACCGCATGTATCACACATGGCGCGAGGTCTGGCGCGCGGATATGGCGACTGCCGCAGCAGCAGCGCAAGCGGCGAAAGATGCATCTAAACCCGGACGCATGGCGGACATCAAGGAAACTTCTCCGGCGTCGAAGATTGCGGGCGAAGCGTCTGCGTCGCGTTCATAGTTTATCCAAAGCATTTCGTTGCCCGTGCTCCATCTTATAAATTGAGGTCTCCCACATTGAATATTTGTCCTTGTTGCGGTTCCCAGACGAACGGCGATCTGTTAGCGGAAGCATGTGCGGCTTGCGGCGCGCACGCCGTTGGCCCGCCGCTCGCGCGTCCCGAAAAGGAATTGCCTTCCTACCTGAGCGCGCTCGGCGTCGGCGCGAGCGGCGCGCTGCTGGTCATGGTCTTTTTCGGCAACGCGCTTCTTGCGCTGTTTGAGCGCAAGCCTTTCTCGCTCGAATTCTGGAATGTGTTGGCTGCCGGGGAGACCGCCGCGTGGCGTCTGAAATGGCTCGCGTTGCCGCTCTCGCTCGCCGTCGTGTGGGCGAGCGCACGCGTCTGCGCCAGAATCATGCGTGAGCCTGCGCGTTTCATGGGTCTGCGCCTCGCTCACGCGGGTTTCACGATGTCCGTGTTGCTGGCCGTCGGCGTCACGGCGCTGATCGGGGTGACGATTCCCGAACGGCTGCGCCAACGCGAGAACGCGATTCAAGCCGCGCGGGAGGTCGAAGGCTATGAAGTGATCAAAGTGCTCTACGACTATCGCATGCGCTTCAACTCGTATCCGGCCTCCGCCGAGGATTTACGCAAACAGCCGGACCCGGACGGCGCGGTCGCGCGTTTGATCACCGCTATGAGTTCCGACCCCAACACGTATGAGCCGCAATCGGCCATCGCCGCCTTGCCGCCGTCGGTGAAGACGCGCGCCCCGCGTGGCGCGAATGTGCCCATCCGTCCCGTCGCATTGCGTACCGCCATCGGTTCGGATGTCGCGGGTGAAGCCCTCTCCTTCACCAACTACAAGTTGCGACTGCCGGGCAAAGACAAGCATCTCGGCACGGCAGATGATCTCATGATCCGCGACAGCGTCATCATCCCTGCCCCGCCGCTTCCCTCACAGTCGTTGCGCACCCCTGCGACGAACAACGGCAACAATCTCCCCTAAAAGTGCGGCTTAAGCTGATGGGACTTTTTGATCTTCTCAAGCGGAAGAAAGAGGACACCGAAACGACCCGGCGTGCACACCTGTTGCGCACGGGGCGCATCAGCGATGGCGTCGTCCTCGATGTGACGATTACAGACGCCAACGAAATCACGCATGTCTTTTTCACCTACAACGTCAACGGCGTCGAATATGAATCATCCCAGACGCTCGATGACGCGCAACGCCAACGCCCGGCTGATTATTATCCCGGCGCACGCATCACCATTCGTTTCGACCCGTACCGCCCCGCCAATTCAGCCGTCGTTTAATCGTCTTTAGTCAGTGGTCAGTGGTCCGTTGTTTGTGGTACACAACTACCATCTCAAGAACTACAACTGACGACGGACAACTGACCACTGACAGTTTTATGTTTAGCAAAATTCTGATCGCCAACCGGGGCGAGATCGCAGTGCGCATCATGCGCGCGTGCCGCGAATTGGACATCGCAACCGTGGCTGTCTATTCCGAGGCGGACGCGGCGGCGTTGCATGTGCGTCTCGCCGACGAAGCCTATCTGATCGGGGCTGCGCCCTCGGCTGAAAGTTATCTGCGCGGCGAACGCATCATCGAAGCGGCGCGGGCGGCGGGCGCAAAGGCTATCCATCCCGGCTACGGTTTCCTCGCGGAGAACGCGGAATTTGCGCGCTCCGTCGGCGCGGCGGGAATCACTTTCATCGGGCCGAGCGCGGAGGCGATGGAGTTGATGGGGTCGAAGACGAACGCGCGGCGCGCGGCCATCGCCGCCGGTGCGCCGGTCGTGCCGGGGACGACCGAATCGCTCCGCTCTATTGAAGAAGCGCGCCAGACGGCGAATCGTTTCGGCTATCCCGTCATGCTCAAAGCGGCGGCGGGCGGCGGCGGCAAAGGCATGCGACTCGTCGCGAGCGAAGACGAGATCGTGTCGGCATTCGACGCGGCGCAGTCCGAAGCATTAGCGGCTTTCGGCGACTCATCTGTCTACCTCGAAAAGGCCATCGAACGACCCCGCCACATCGAAATTCAAATCTTCGCCGACGCCCACGGTCACACCGTCCACCTCGGCGAACGCGAATGCTCCATCCAGCGTCGTCATCAAAAGGTGATCGAAGAATGCCCTTCACCCATTAACGATCCCGATCTGCGGCAGCGGATGGGCGCGGCGGCAATCGAGATCGCGCGGGCGGCCAACTACGTCGGCGCGGGCACAGTCGAATTTCTCTTCTCGGATGTGACGCGCGAGTTCTACTTTCTGGAGATGAACACGCGCCTGCAAGTCGAGCACCCGGTGACGGAACTCGTGACGGGCATCGATCTCGTGCGCGAGCAGATCACGGTCGCCGCGAATGCGCCGCTCTCTTTCACGCAAGATGAAGTGGAGTGGCGCGGACACGCCATCGAGTGCCGCGTTTATGCCGAAGACCCCGACAACGATTTCCTGCCCTCGCCCGGACGCATCACGCATCTGCGCGTCCCCTCCGGGCCGAACGTGCGCGACGACGGCGGCGTCTACGCGGGCGCGGAAGTTTCCATCTACTACGATCCGATGATCTCGAAACTCGCCGTGTGGGGGCGCACACGCGCGGAAGCGATTGAGTGTATGCGCCGCGCCCTCGCCGAGTACGCTGTGGGTGGCATCAAGACGACGCTCCCCTTCTTCCGCGAGATCGTGCGCGATGCGGAGTTCATCGACGGGCAACTCGACACCGGCTTTATCGAACGTTTCAACCGACGGCGCAACGCCGGCAAAGAAGCCGCCCTCGCCAACCGTACGAACGGGGCCGCAGACACCACTCGCGACATCGCCATCATCGCTGCCGCGCTCGCGCAGTCGCAGAGCAGTCACATTGATGCCGGCAACAGCCAGGCGGCGGGCGCACCACCGCCGAGCCAGTGGCGCATTGCTGGTCGCATCGCGCAACACCGCTCGCGCGATCTGCGTTGAAAATTTTCAACCTCAAATTTGGCATTTGAGATCACACACAAACATGAAACTCACAGCAGAAATTGACGGTCAAAGTCACGCGCTCGATCTGCAACGCGAAGGGGCGCGCATCGAAGCCTCGGTTGACGGGCGACGTTATGAACTCGAAGCGCGCGAGACGGAGGCGGGGGCGTTTCTCCTGCTCGTCGATGGCCGCGTCTATGAATGCCGCGCGGGTCAGACCGATGCGCAGGAGGAGGGCGGCGCACGCGAAGTGCAGGTTGGCGCTGAGATTTATCAGGTGGCGCTCATCGATCCGAAGCGCTTGCGCGGAGCGCGCGGAGCGGGCGCGCAGGCCGGAGGGCGCGTACTGGTGAAGGCTTCAATGCCGGGTAAAGTAGTGCGCTTACTCATCGAAGCGGGCGCGCAGGTTGAGGCGGGCGACGGCCTGATTATCGTCGAAGCGATGAAAATGCAGAACGAATTGAAGTCGCCGAAGAGCGGGACCATCGTCGAAATCCACGCCGAGACGGGCGCGACGGTCAAAGCGGGCGATGTGCTCGTCGTGGTCGAATGATGCACGCAAAACACCTCTTTGCCGTCGCGCCGGAAGATTTGCGCGTGCTGCTCTGGGACATCGACGGGACGCTGCTGCGTTCGACGCGCGTCGGCGCATTCACGGATTACACCGCGCCCGCCGTCGCGAGCGTGTTCGGCACAACGGGACGGCTCAGCGAACTTCGGCGCGTGTCGGGGATGACCGATTTGCAGATCGTGGCGGAAGCCCTGCGCGACGAAGGCATCACGCCGGAGCGTATTCGCGAGCGCGTCGATGAACTGCGCACGCGCTTCATGATCGAGATGCGGCGCGTCGCGGCGACAGAGAAGACGGCAGGGAGTCCGCTCTTTCAACTTCTGCCCGGCGTGCGTGAGATATTGACGCGCGTCGCCGCCCACCCGCGTTACCTTTCGTCGCTGCTCACAGGCAATCTTGAACCCGCCGCATATCTGAAGTTGCAACTCGTCGGCCTCGACGATTTCTTTCAACTGCCCGGCGCATTCGGCGATGACTCGCACGACCGGCGCGACTTGCCTGCGCTGGCCGCCGCGCGCCTCAACGCTCATCTCAACCTCGATTTGCGCCCGGCGCAATTCATCATCATCGGCGACACGCCCAACGACATCGCCTGCGCCAGACATTTCGGCGCCCGCTGTGTTGCCGTCTGCACCGGACGTTTGGACAGCGTCGAGACGCTCGCCGCCCGCCATCCCGACGCCATGCTTCCGGACCTCTCCGACACAGAAGCGACGGTTTGCGCGTTCGACAATTTATGATCGCTCCGGCACGATGCGGGACCTCTAAACGCGCGGCAAGATAACTCAGACTTTTCCCGCACGCCGCTCGTCCAAGATAGCGACAGCCTCGCGGGTCTATCTTTGGAAATGAGGAGAAAGAAGATGAGAGAAAGCTTGAAAAAAATATTCGTCCCGGCCTTGTTCGTCGCAGTCACAGCGTTCCCGCTTTCGGCGTCCGGGGCGCACAAGAGCAGACATCCGAATTGTACATCGGGATCGATCAACTCGCGCCAAGACCGGCAGGACCAGCGCATCAGACAGGGAGTGGGAAGCGGCGAACTGACGCGCCGCGAGACCCGCCGACTCGCCGCTCAAGAAGCACGCATTCGCGTCGATGAAGCTTACGCGCGTCGCTCCGGCGGAGAGTTCACCGCCGGTGAGCGAGCGCGCATCCAACGCGAGTTGAACCGGGCGAGCCGGAACATCTACCGGCAAAAACACGACACGCAAGATCGCAACTGAACGAACGCGAGTCGCACAGACGAAAGGTGTAGCGCAACTCTCCTGTGCGCTACGCCTTTTTTGTTTGAGAGGAAGAATTTAACCACCAGAGCGAAGTGGACGATCTGCCCGAAGCCATCGGACGCCCCTTCGACTACACCGGCGGCGGCGACAAAATCCGCACCGCCCGCACCCTGCGAATCGGGCGCAAAAACCCTCTATCGCAAACTCCTCGCCTAACCAGCACAGCAGTTTGACGAAATAGCCCCTGATAACGTAATCATACGGCGAGCCGCGGTCTAACGCGCTCATTGCGAGTGTTATCCTGCGGGCCTCAGTATCATCAGTAGTTCGGTGGCTAATCTTCTGAGCAGGTTGTAAGCTGCCTGCCAGTTTTTGCTCAAATTTGTAGCGGAGAATCTTATGTCTACGTTGAATGCCTTCAAGAAAAGAGGAAAAAGGAAGCAAGCCAATCCTCTCGCTAGCTTTAAGCAGGAGTTGCAGCGAGATGACTCACGTAAAGGCCAGCAAGTTATCTTCCATTCCAGCAGAGAAGAGAAGATGTCGGCGGTGCTGCTTAAGTTTGTCGAACCATACATGCAATATGCTGACACAGAAGATGCCTACCACAAACTCTTAGTGATAGCTATCGCCGCGTGGAATGCCGCATTAGTTTCTCCGGAGGAGCGGCAGAAGATGATCAGTAGTCTGATCAAAGAGATGAGGATGGGGATTTGGGAAAGGAGGGATTTCCGCAGCATCATTGAGGAGATGATTGAGCGGAAGCTGGGGCATTTTGCGGAGAACAAGCGGCTGATCGTCAACTACGAGTTGCAGGACTTGGGCGACAAAATACATTTATCTATCGCTTCGACATTGGCGGTACAGGAGGAGGAGGACAGCATGTAAGGGCGCGCACGCCACCTAATGCTCCGCTTGCAGCCGACCCTGCGATAGCGTCCTCTCAATATGTTTCCTTGCGTTCAGGTTGAATGCTGCCCGCGCGGGAAGCGGAGCGTTAAAGTTACCGACTAAGGGCGATGAAAACCGCGTTCGATGTCGCGTGTGGTCAGTCGCAGGATAGCGGGGCGACCGTGCGGGCAGGTGGTGGGCGAGGAAGTCATGAGCAGGCGGTCGATGAGCCAGCGCATCTTTTCGGGTGCGAGCGGCATATTGACTTTGATCGCAGCGTGGCAGGCGAGCGAGGCCGCGACGCGCTCGCGCAACGTCTCGCGCGCTGCGACGCGCCGTTCGGCTTCAATCGTCTCCAAAAGTTCGGCAAGCATGTTGCGCGCTTCGCTCGCGGGCAGGTCGGCGGGCACAGCTTTGATGGCGACGGTGCGACCGGAAAGACGCATCAAGCTGAAGCCGTAAGTTTCGAGTTCTCCGGCGACGGCATCGAAGGCGGCGACCTGCGCGGGCGTGAGATCGAAAGTTTCGGGCAACAATAATTGCTGCGATTCGGCGGCGCGGGTGGCTTCGAGTTTACGATATTTGTCGAAGAGGATGCGCTCGTGCGCGGCGTGCTGGTCGATGAGCAACATGCCCTCGGCGTCAATCGCGATGATGTAGCTTTCCTCTAATTGATAAAGCGGGCGAATATTGCTGGAGACGGATTCGACCGGAATTTCGCGAACCGCGCCCGCGATGGAATTGAGCGGCGGAAGCGGCGCGCGGCGCGCTGTCTCCACAGGCGGCAGACTCATCTCGCGCAGATCAATCGCATTCGTCAACTCACCCCTTTGCTCGGATGTGTGCTTGGATGTCTGAGGGCGCGGCGTTGCCTCGTCCGCCGCGATGTACTCAGGATCAAGCCCGGTCGGATCGGCGGCGAACTCACGATTCGAGATCGACACGCCGTCAAGTGAAGTTGCCCCGCCGTTGCGCGCCGTCGCTTCCGAAGCAATCGGTGAAGGAGTTGAAAATCCGGAGGCGCGCTCCGCAGAGTCTTCGCGCGTTAACCACGACTCATCATCCGCCGGCGGCGTAAATCCGAATTCTATGGCCTCTTGCTGCGCAGGCGGCTCACTCTTGGCGCGCACCTCCGGCTCGCCGCTCATCGCATCTCGGCTAATCGACGCGGAGCCTGCCCGCTCGCCCGCGCCGGAATCGCGCCAGGACTCCGGCGCAAAATCGCCGCGCCCGTTCGCGCTCCGTGCGTTCGCCGCGCCTTCATCGAGAGCCTCCGAGAGGCGCACATAGCCGCCTGCGGCAAGCGCGGCGCGCACCGCTTCGCGCACGGCATCAGAGACAGCGGCGGCGCGGCGGAAACGCACTTCGGTCTTCGCCGGGTGGACGTTCACATCAACTTCCGCGAGCGGCACTTCGAGAAACAACAACGCCGCCGGATAGACACCGTGCGGCAACACCGTGCGATAACCTTCGCCAAGAGCGCGGCTGATCAAGCGGTCGCGCACATACCGACCGTTGACGAACAGGTATTGAGCATCGCGCGACGTGCGCCGTTCGCGCGGCGCAGAGACATAACCTGAGACGCGCGCCACCGCTTCGTGGCCGCCGCCGACTTCGAGCAGGCCATCGAGAAATTCCGCGCCGAAGATTTGGTAAGCGCGTTCGCGTAAGTTCGCGGCGGGCGCGGCGCGCAAAACTTCGCGCCCGTTGCTCGTCAGCACAAACGCGATCTCCGGGTGCGCGAGCGCGTAGTGCGTGACGAGACTCGTCAGATGAAAATTCTCCGTCGCCTCCGAGCGCAGAAACTTGCGCCGCGCGGGAACGTTGAAGAAGAGATCGCGCGCCGCAATCGTCGTTCCGCGCGGGTGCGCCGCCGGTAGCACGTCGCGCATGCGCCCGCCTTCGAGCAACACGCGCGTGCCTTCCGCCTCGCCTTCGCGCTCGGTGATGAGTTCGACGCGCGCGACCGAGGCGATAGAGGCCAACGCCTCGCCGCGAAAGCCGAGCGTGCTGATGTTGTTCAGATCATCCGCCGTGCTGATCTTTGAAGTCGCATGGCGCTCGAAGGCCAGCACCGCATCATCGCGCGTCATCCCTTCGCCGTCGTCGCTTACGCGCAGGAGTCTGCGCCCGCCCGCTTCCACATCTATCTCGATGCGCCGCGCGCCCGCGTCGATGGAGTTTTCCACCAACTCCTTCGCCACCGAGGCGGGGCGTTCCACCACCTCGCCCGCCGCGATCTGATTTGCTAAATGATCTGAGAGGACTCGAATTTTTGCCATAAAAGCTGTGCTTTGTCAGATGTCCGTGGGCAGTTGTTCAATTCAATCTTTGGCAGCTTGTGTGATAACCACAGGCAGCGGACCACGGACATATTTACAAGTAAACAATTTGATGTTCGACCGAGCCGAGGTCGATGGCGTCGTAAATCCAGTCCAGGCAGTAGCGACCGTGGCGGGCGACGAGGGAGGTGATGTTGAGGTGTCGCTCCTGCAAAGACCTTTCGGGATAGAGCGCGGCGTCGGCGCGTTCGAGTTGACGATGAGCGGCGCGGTCGCGCGCGATCTGGGCGCGATGGAAGCGCGTGCGCAGGCCCGTCAGTTGATGCTCGATCTTCTGCGTGCCGTGCGAGAGTGCGTCGGCGAGCGTCGGGTCGAAGCGGCGCAAATCCGCGCCGAGTTCGGCGAGCGCGTCATTGACCGCCGCTTCGGCGCGGTCGAAGGCGTGGGCTTGCTCCGCGCCGAGATGTTCTTCAACGACGCGCGCGATGACGGCGTCGAGGCCATTGAAGAAATCCGTGAGTTGCAAGCCGTAGCGTTCGAGCGTGCGCCCGGTGCGCCGTTCAACGTGGGTGAGACTGGCGCGATGCAAAATCGGCGTCGCGGGGCGTGCGAGCAGGCGATAAACTTCGGCGGTCTGCGCGAAGTAGGCGATCTCGGCTGCGCCGCCGAAGTAAGCGATGGTCGGGAGCAGGTAATCCTGCACGACGGCGCGCAGGGTGACGTTCGGGCTGAAGCGTTCGGGGTGGCTTGCGGCCAACGCCGCGAGTTCTTCCGCCGTGTAACTGTCGCCCTCTGGTGCGCCTTTCGCTTGATAGCGGCCAGCGCCGTTGCGCACGATGGCGTAGCGCGAGCCGTCAAGGTGAAGAAAGAGCGGGAAGGCGTCGGGCGACGAATGAACCTGCGCGTGATACTTGTCCTGCAAGAGTTCGCGGCTGCGCGCATCGACGGCGACGGCAAGTTCCGGTGCGCGGCGCGCGGCCTCCGAGTAGAGCGGCGCGGCGAGTCGCTTGAGTCGCGCATCGAGCGGGT
This sequence comes from Pyrinomonadaceae bacterium, assembly GCA_051006195.1. Taxonomy (GTDB): domain Bacteria; phylum Acidobacteriota; class Blastocatellia; order Pyrinomonadales; family Pyrinomonadaceae; genus JAIVJZ01. The sequence goes on along the minus strand of JBPCIP010000062.1, from coordinate 21,174 downwards.
CGAGTAAAATCAAACCGTGACGGCTGACGAGCGCGGTGAGCATCCGGGCGAAAGCTTCGCCGTAAGTGCGTCCGGGCTGGTAAGAGTCGCGCAACAACTTTTCGAGGTCGGGAAGAAACTCGGTCGTCGGCAATAAATCGAGCAGGCGTTGGATGGTCTCGTTGACTGTTTCGTCAAGCGTCACATGGCCGACGGGCGCGCCTTCGGTGTGCAGCGCGGCGGGCAGGTCCGTGCTGGCGAGACGACCGTCGCAGGCCGTGAACTCCGCCGCCTGCACTTCCTCCCAATCGTGATCCTCGGTCGCCATCCAGAAAACGGGGACGGCCTCCGTGCCGCGCTGCGTCAAACAGCCCGCGAGTTTGACGGCGGAGAGGGCTTTATAAATGGTGTAGAGCGGGCCGGTGAAAAGGCCGACTTGTTGGCCGGAGACGACGGCGACCGATTCAGGCGAGCGCAGGCGAGCGATGTTACGCATGGTCTCCGCGCCCGCGCCCCAATGCGTGTTCATCTCCGCGAGGACGTCGCACAAAGCGGTGCGATCCGTCTGGTGCGCGGCGAGCACTGCGGGCGCGCGGGCGGAGAGTTCGTGATGAAAGCGGACGGCGTTCGGGTAGTAGCGACTGAGCGCGGTCGGGTCTGCGAGGTAGTCGAGAAAGAGGCGCGACTGGTGCGGGATGCGCGTAAAGGGTAAAGGTTCGATGCGCAGCCCGGCCTCCTGCGGCGTGCTGAAACAAGCGGTCTCCGTGGCGGGGATTAATTCAATGCTCAACTCACTTCTCCTCTGCCTTGTTGCGGCTCATCCTGAATCGCAGTCTCTTCGATCACATGACACGCCGACAAGAGACGTTCGATGTCGCGTCGCGCCGCTTCGTCCGGCATCGCAAGCGGCGCACGCACCGCGCCGCCCGTGTACCCGCTCATATCGAGTGCAGCTTTGAGTCCGCCGATGCCGTAGCGCGTCGAGACGGTGCGGGCGAACCCACCGAGCACGCGCTGCATGTCGCGTGCGCGCTCGTGCTCCGCGCGTGCGACGGCTCCTGCGATGGCCGTTGCAGTGCGCGGCGCGGCGCAGGCTGCGGCCAGTATCGCTCCATCCGCGCCCGCCGACAAAGCCGCGTAGAGCAACGAGGCGTGACCCGTGAGCACGGCAAACTTCTCCGACGCAGCGCTGCCGAGCATCTCCATGAGGTTCACCATATCGCCCGAACTGTCCTTGATGCCGACGATGTTCTCATGCCTGCTCAAACGCGCGACCGTCTCCGGCGACAAAGCCACGCCCGTGTTCTGCGGGATGTTGTAGAGCACGAGGGGCGCGGGCGCGGCATCGGCCACGGCGACGTAGTAATCATATAGGACGCCCTGCGTCATCGCCGCGCGATAAAAATGGGGCGTGATGACGAGCAGCGCGTCCGCCCCCGCCTCCGCCGCCCGCCGCGCTTCGGCAATGCTCGCTCGCGCGCTCTCGTGCCCCACGCCGACGACGAAGGCGAGATGTTGAGGCACTGCCTCACGCGCCGCACTAATCACTTCAAAGCATTCGCGTCCGCTCAAATGCACGCGCTCGCCCGTCGAGCCGAGCGCGATGTAGCCGTCGATCCGCGTCTCATTCCAACGTTCGATGTTGGTGCGAACAGCACGCGCGTCAACTTCGCCCGATGCATCGAACGGCGTGGGGAATGGGAGCAAGATGCCGCGCAGTTTCTTCTGCCGCAGATTTACGGCGGCGGAGGGCGAGGCCGCTTCGAGATGTGTGTCTGGTTGTTTCAAACGAAATCATTATAACGAGTCATTTCGGGAGCGCGCAATGACCGTCGCATCGGCCCGCCCAATTCGCGTGTGCCTACCTTCGCACGAAAAGACCGCACGGGCGGCACGCCGCAATCTATAGACAACGTTTACGGCTTGCAGCGGCGTAAAAGAAATGTCACCTGAAAGACTCACTTGGTCGTTTGAGCGTGCGACGCCGGCGGCGAAAAAATCCCGTTGACTTCCTCCGGCGATCCGATTATCGTGCAGGCTCCTCGCCGATCTCTTCTTTTGGTAACGCCGACAGGCCGCACTCGTTGACGTTGGACGTTAAACTCAGTCAACGGCTAACGAGAGCCTTCCTTCGTTAGTCTCACACGTATAAATTTGATCGCTCGGAAATGAAGAAGACCCTAACATCAAGGGCGTGCCGATGTTCGGTGTCGATTTGAACTCGGGAACGGCCCGGACCACGTCAGGTTCTTCACCGGCTTTGCCCTCAGCATCAATCGGCGACAATTCTCGGTGCAGTAGTGCCCCGGCGGAGAGATTCACGGCGCGATTGCGAAAGCTGTCATGGTTAATTATCCGGGCGGTTGGTTGGGTGGATGCAACCGCCCATCCTCGCACGCTCATCCAGCAAAGTTTTTCTCATCCTGTCAGCTTCAACTCTGCAAAGCTGGCCGCAGCAGTTCACCTAGCTGATGGGTTCTCGGCAACCTGTCATCCTCAACGGAGTAAGCTATGCCCACATCGCCGGACATCCCGCTTCATCTTTATCAGGTGCTCGAAGAAGAGTATCTCAATCTCCACGGAGAGCTTTCGTTTGAAGAAGAGATCAACCTGCACGACCAGACTATCACCGCGCGGCTCGACTGGCAGTTTCACTCCGGCCACCTCAAGGCTCCTGCCAAGCTGGCAGATAAACTGGGACGTGAGAGTGAGATAGCTAAACACCTGCGTACCGTATCGCCGCAACTGAAACAATTCCTCGCCGAATACGGGGAGGCGCAAAAGTCCGCCCATCTCGAATCTGCTTTCAACGGGTTGTTACTGGCTTTCAATGAGTTGTTAGAGCAGACGATTTATTCTCCCGAAGCTTTTAAGTATGTTCCGCTTAAAGAGTCGACTCGCAAACTCGTCGAACTTTACGAGAAAGCTGCTGACAAACCGGCGGGTGCCCTCGCACACCTGAATCGCCTCTTGCTGGAAGAAGTTTTTCCGAATGAAGTGGTGGCGATTTCCGACATTCGTCTGACCGCCATGTACCAGCGGCTGCATCGGGAAAAACAGGCAGCCATCTGCCTCTCCGGCGGCGGCATTCGCAGCGGGACATTCGCCCTCGGACTGTTGCAAAGGCTGGCGCACTTCAACCTGTTGAAAGAGTTCCACTACCTCTCAACCGTCTCCGGCGGCGGCTACATCGGCAGTTGGCTGACGGCATGGTTGCACCGTCACCCGGAAGGAATGACCGGCGTGACGAGAGACATGAAGAACCTCCCGCCGCGGTCGAAGATCGACCCTGACGCGCTCGCCATCCGCCACCTGCGTGAATTCAGTAACTTCCTCACTCCGAAAGTCGGATTCCTGACCGCAGATACATGGGCTTTTATCGCCATCTATCTGCGCAACCTGTTCCTGAACTGGCTGGTGCTGATCCCCCTGCTGATCGTCGTGCTCGCGCTGCCGCGACTCTACGTCGCACTCACACTGGGACAATCAGATTTCCAGAGATTGATTGCGTGGATGACAGGCGGTTCGGTCAGCAGCAGATTAATTACGTGGATTACGGGTGGTCCGGTCATCAACGCGCGCCACGTCTTTCTGGTACTGGGTGGGGCGCTCCTCGTCCTCGCGTTGACGTACCTCAATCTGAACCGCCCGACCGTAAGCGAACAACTAATTGAGCGGAGCCCCTTCTGGCGGAAGCGGAGGAAGCAGGGCAGCTTTCTCCGGTGGTGTCTGCTGCCGCTCGTCTGCGCGGCCATCTGCCTGACGACTTACTGGGCTTGGTCACGTCAGGCGCAGAGTCAGGACACGGCTTCGAGGATCAAGTTATTCATCGCTTTCGGCGCAGCCATCCCCTTTCTCGCCTTCGTCTTCTATTCTTTTGTGCTCAAACGCTATCAACCGAAGTATTGGAAAGAGTTTAATAGGTGGGAACTATTAACGCTCCTTCTCCTTCTAGCGTCGGGTGTTGCAGGAGGCGCGCTTGCACGCTGGGCGACAAAGACGACTTGGGGGGGTACTCCGATAGTCGACAAGTCTCTCCGGCCCTGGGTCACAGAACTCTATGCCTGCTTTGCCGTGCCGTCACTGCTGCTTCTGGTGCTGCTGGCGACCACGCTCTTCATCGGCTTAGTCAGTCGCTCCCGGCAATTCGACGATGAGGATCGAGAGTGGTGGGCGCGCTTCAAGGCGTGGGTGTTAATCGCCATCATGGGGTGGAGCATCTTCAGCGCGCTCTCCATTTTCGGCCCGCTCCTGCTCTTTTGGGACATTTACGGGAAAACCATCGCTTCAGCCGGGGGCATCTCCGGCCTCATCGCGCTATTGGCCGCGCAGAGCGGGAAGACTCCGGCCAATGACGAGCAGGCCGCCGGAAAAGGAGGATTGCTCAAGTCAATCATCAACAATCACATCCTGCCCCTGATGGCGCTCCTGTTTCTGGTCGTCTTTCTGATCCTCATCTCGTTCGGCACGAGTGGAATAATTTATGGGCTGGCTGTATTGGCCCAAATGCTTCCCGCCCGCTTCGGCGCTGGCCTCGCGGGAATTAGCCCGCCGCTCGACGCTGACGGACATATGAGCACTGTCCATTATCCGGGCATCTGGTTAGTGAGCGGCTTCATCGTCGCACTGTCGCTTCTCGTCACGGCTCTGGGGAATTTAATCAACCTCAACAAATTTTCGCTGCACGCCGCTTACCGCGACCGTCTCATCCGCGCCTATCTGGGAGCTTCGCGCGGTAAGAGCGAACGCAGTCCGAATCCCTTCACCGGATTCGACCCGGGGGACAACATCCAGATGCACGAGTTGCGCCCCGCCCTGCTGCACGAAAACGACTTCACTGACATCGAAGGTCTCGCCGTCACAATCCACGAGGCGCAGGATAAGCTCTCGGCTTTTATCAAAGAGCATCTGTCGGATACTGTGCGCGATAAATTGGGCACGTATAACCCGATCACGCCGCTCGCGACGCGTGACAAAATCGATCTGATAGAGGACATCAATCGCATTCTCGAAAGCGAAGCGATTTCCGTCAATGCGCAAGCGGCGGAGGGAGAATCGCGGCTGATCGAAATCGAGCCCCCGCGCGTTCCGGCAGGAGATCAGGCGATTATCCGCAAGCGTGCGGTTCTCGCCGCAGCTTATCCGCAGCACATCAAGGGCAAATATCCGCCGCCACACAGATTGCTGCACGTCGTCAATTTGGCTCTCAATCTCGTCGGCGGGCAAAATCTCGCCTGGCAACAACGAAAAGCCGAGACGTTCGCGGTCACTCCGCTGCACGCGGGCTGTTTCCGCGTCGGCTATCGCAAATCCAGATACTACGGCGGCGAAGATGGGATTTCGCTGGGCACGGCGGCAACCATCTCCGGCGCGGCGGCCAGTTCGAACATGGGCTACTACACTTCTTCGCCGCTCCTCTCGTTCGTCCTAACCATCTTCAACGTGCGGCTCGGATGGTGGCTCGGCAACCCCGGCCCCGCTGGCGACAAGACCTTCCCGCGCTCCAGCCCGAGATTGTCTGTCCTGCCGATCATTCAGGAGGCTTTCGGCCTCACCGATGATACGAACAAGTACGTGTACCTCTCTGACGGCGGACACTTCGAGAATTTAGCCCTCTACGAGATGGTGCTGCGCCGCTGTCACATCATCGTCGTGAGCGACGGCGCGCAGGACGAGAACTACGAGTTCGGTGATTTGGGCAACGCGGTGCGCAAAATCAGAATTGACCTCGGCGTGCCGATCAAGTTCGATAGCGTTCCGATCTACAAGACAGTGCCCGAAAATAAGCAAGGCCGCCACTGGGCTTTCGGCAGAATTTGTTACAGCGAAGTGGATGGAGACGACGTTGAAGATGGAGTGCTCATCTACATCAAGCCTGCCGTCTATGGCAGAGAGCCGCGCGATGTGCTTCAGTATAAAAAGTCGAACAAGGAATTTCCGCACCAGTCCACCGGCGATCAGTTCTTCGACGAGCCGCAGCTAGAGAGCTATCGCATGCTCGGCTCCTATATCATGGAGCAAATATGCGCTAACGCCTTGGGGCCGAACGGCGCGCCGACCGACCTGAGCATCGGCCAGTTCGTCAATCAGGCTTATAAGAATTACCAAAAAGCCGACTCGCCTGACCTGCCCCAACTTCAATTGAATTGGGTTGAGAACTGGATACGCAGGCGTCTCTGATGAGGCAAGCGCGCGAGGATTTACGCGCGGGGTTGATCATCCGCGCGGGGACATGCGAGGATGAGTCGTTCAATAATCGATGCTTATGAACGACGAACGACTCGACTTGCTGATCATCGGCGCGGGGCCTGCGGGGCTGTCGGCGGCAGACGCAGCGGCGCGCGAAGGTCTCAACTATCTCGTGCTGGAGAAGGGACTCATCGCCGACACGGTCTACCACTACCCGGTCGGGCGCACGGTCTTTTCCACGCCCGACGAGTTGGAATTGCGCGAGGGCATGCTGCAACCGTGTCGCGAAAAGCCGACGCGCGAGGAACTGCTTTCGCATTACGTTCGCTTCACCCTCGAACAGAATCTGCGCATCCGCACGCAGGAGATGGTCGAAGCGATTGAGCCACATGCGGAGCATGAAAATTTTATCGTGCGCACGGCGCGCCACGAATACAGGGCGGCGCGGCTGCTCGTGGCGACGGGCACGGCGGCTCACCCGCGGCGGCTCGACGTGCCGGGCGAAGAACTGGCGAAAGTGCAGCACCTCTTCACCGAGCCTCATCCATACGTGCGCAAAGACGTGCTCGTCGTCGGCGGCGGAAACTCTGCGGCAGAGACCGCGCTCTTCCTCTCGGAAGAGGGAGCGCACACGACGCTCGCCATCTGGCGCAGCGATTGGGAGAACCGCGACCCCAGGATGAACGCCATCAAACATTGGGTGCGCGCTCCGCTCGAAAGAGAGATCGCGGAGGGACGCCTCCGTCTTTTCTTCTTCACCGAAATCGAAATTATCACCGAACGCGAAGTTCGCCTTCACCGCGAGGACGGCGCGAGCGTCCCCGTCCCCAACGACGCCGTCTTCATCCTCATCGGCAGCGACGCCGACCACACGCTGCTCAGCCGCGCCGGAGTAAACTTCGTCACCGCCGGTCTCGCCGAAGTCCCCATCTACGACCCCGACACCTACGAAACCAACGTCCCCGGCCTCTACGTCGCCGGCCACTTCACCCACCAACGCCACATCAAACAAGCCATCGCCGTCCCCCGCCGCATCGTCCCCCTCATCGCCCAATCTTTACGCCCTCTGTCCCGGTTCAATGCCCGTTAAGCGCGCGGGAAACCTCAAACTAAAATGTTGTAAAACTCGAATATTTGTTATAGGCTCCTCGCGCCGATTGCCCTTGTATTGATTTCCATTCAATAACCCGCTGCAACCCTTCACAGAGATTGTGGCAATCAATTCGCTACTGAAGCACTACCGCGAAAGCCTGATACTTTCGCGGGTATTCTTTCACCAACCTAGCATCATTCCTGTTGGTGATGGTTCTTACCACTTACAATTGAGGTTACTATGATGACACCCCCACTCTGCTTTGCGCCCTCTCACAGACTCGCGACCGTCTCTATGAAAATGGCCTGCTTAATGGCCTTGCTCTTCGCGGCTCCTACACGCATCAATGCACACGCGCGAGTCGCGACCCCACTACCGCCTATCCAAGACCAATCGAAGCCCACACCGACGCCCGAACCGACGCCCGAACCGGCGGCCAAAGCAGCCTCGATCAATTTCGAGCCGACAGAACCTACACTCACCCCCCGAAGCGTAGTCAAACTCAAAGCTTCTGTCATCAACCAAAAAGGGAAATTGATAGAGGGCGGCAAAGTTACATGGAAGATAGACCCAACAGACCCAAAGGAGGAGGAGACTGCCAGGAAGTACATCAAAGTAGTTCAAGGCACAGACGGGGCGACCGTCCTCGCTCTGAGCCAAAATCTTAACCTGTCCGAGCAGGTTCCTGAATTCGTCGGCATCATGGCAACGTCCTCAACCGAACCGCCTGTTACCGGGATCGTGTACGTGCGTTTACAGTTTGCCCAGTACCGACACCTCGACGCGAGGGTCGAACTAATGGGAGACACAATGGTCGAAGACCTGTTCGGCAAAAAGGTCAGAGAAGACTTCTATGTGGCGATGGTGTATTTAAGAAACAAGCTCGGAGATATGCAGAATGGCGGGGGGGAGCCAGTCATCGCTTCCAGCGACTCGATAGAAGTCGCCGTCGCGTTTGAGGAAATGCCCGACGACGATGAGAAGATATCCGGCGAGTCTAAGAAGAAGAAGAAGAAGTGGAACAACGTCGAAATCGGAGGGGGGCATAAAAACCAATCCGGCTGTGAGGAGCACCCGTGGGTCTACCGGCCTTACGCTAACAACATACTTGAGTCAACCGTTGACCGCCGCGACTCTGCTAACTGGCGCACGCGAGCTTTGGCGATTGCGTCCAGTTCAAGCATTCTGGCAAGCGCCGTGACGGCCATCGCGGTCCCAAAGCCGGGGAGCGATTTACCTGTCGGGCTGGAAAAGTTCAGCGCTTCGCTTATTCCCGGTTTCAAGGAGATATTCCCCAGTCAGAAGGATTTCCACCGTCGGAGCATTCAACAATTCGTGATGCAGCCGACCGAGAAGATCGCTTACGGCAGCGACTTTGCAAAAGCGATCTTCTTCCCGAAGTCCTCCTTCCGTGGTTTTCGCTCGAATGCCAAAGTTCGCATCAGTTCCATCTGCTCCGACTTCTTCAAAGTTGAAACCGGCGTGCTCAGGACGGGCAACGCCTCATCGCAGCAGCCGATAAACACCGTCTCGGGTCAGGTTAAAGTCGGGGACAAAGCTATTCCGGGTGTCTCCGTCACTCTCAATAACCCGTTCGTGAGAAGAACTACCGTCACCAACTCGGAAGGCTTCTACAGCATACAGAGTTTGCCGCAGGGCGACTACACCATGTCGCTTTCGAGTGACCTCTACAAGTTCGCTGAGCAGTCATTCAAACTCAACGGGGATCAAAAACAAGACGTTAGCGGAGCGGTTCAAACGTACAGTCTCAGCGGCGAGGTGAAGAAGGACAATACAACCACCCCTATCGAGGGTGCGACGGTGAGATTAGCGGCAGAGGGGATCGTGATTCCATCAATTGTAACTGGGTCGGACGGTAAATTTTCTTTCAAGAACCTTGATGCCAACCGTAAGTACACGTTGAAGATAACGAAAGACGATTTCGAGCCTCACACAAAGCTGTTGGGTGAAAATCTGACGCGGGATACCGATTTGATGAGTTTGCCTTTAATAAAGGAGAAGCCGAAGACGGAGTAGGAAGCACTGGAAGGAGTTTGATCAATCTGCCAGCCGCCAAATTCGGCGCGTATAACCATCGGGCAAGCCTGAAGCGCCACCGCCGCGAGTTTTCGTAGCACTTCAGGTTAGTCGGAAGCGTCGGCGTGCGCCCTTTCGCGGCGGGCGACGCCGGTGCGGTAGGCGACTGCCTCGGCTTGGCGGGAGACCATGTCGGCGATGCGTTTATTCGGAGATGTGAGGGGACGATATATTTCGGGTTAAAGTTCCGTATCCGAAATGAGCGAGGGCGAGAGCGAGTTTCATCTTTTTGTGGATGCGCGAGGCGTGCCGGGGGATTGCTGTAGCAAGCGTGTGATCTCGTCCAGGGCCGTTGCATCGAACTTGTTGCGGCGGGCGGCGAGTTGCAGCGAACGCTGTCCGAGCAGCGCGTAGATGATGAGGGCGTCGGGCAGTTGGGCGTTACGCAGTGCGGTTAGATGTTTGCGGACGGTCGATAGGTCGGCGCGGGCGAAGGTGCCGGTGAGGGCTTGTTCGGGCGGGCCGGCCTTGAGGTTGTCGAGAGTGCTGGCGAGGAGCGGCAGCAATGCTTGACGGGCGCGAGCCGGGGTCAATCCGCAACGGGCGAGCAGCGCGAGGGCGAGGTCGAAGAGGGCGACCGTGTGGCCGGAGGTGATGACGGCTGCCGCGTGATAGAGCGCCTTGTGGCCGGTGTCGATGGAGAAACTGTGTCCGCCGAGCGCGCGGACGATCCGGCGCGCCGCCCGTCGCGCCTTCGCCTCGCCTTCGAGGCAATAAAAAGCGCCGCGCAAATTCTTTGCGCCGCCCGTCGCGTCGCTGATGGAGACCAGCGGGTGGAGCGAACCGAGGGCGAAACTGTGTTCGCTGAGCGGCGCGAGCGCGTCTGAGGCGAGCGCGCCGCTGGCATGGAGAGCGACCGCCGCCGGACGACGGGCACGCCGACGGTGCGCCCGTCGCGCGGCCAATGAGCGGGCGAACTGTGTCGCCGCTTCCGTGAGTTGATCATCCGGCGTCGTGAACAGGACGAGGTCTGCGTCGGGAATCAAGTTTAGCTGTGTCGCAGCGAGCGCGAGCGGCGGCGAATCGAGGGCGCGGGCTGAAGCCCTTGCATGCGCGGCGCGGCGCGAGACGAGAGCGACGATCCGGTAGCCGGATGCGCCGAGGGCGACGGCGAAGGCGGAGCCGAGACGCCCCGCGCCGATGATCGCGACGGTCAATCTTTGTGCCGGGGCGGTGGTGGTGGCGGTGGCAAAGGGCGAGGCGGCGACAGGAACGCGCGGAGGCTTTACCATCCGGGGAGCGCGCGGGTGATTTACGATCCCCGCTTTTCTGCCCGCTCCCGCGTTCTTTTGCTCTGCGTCGATCTTTTGCTTACGCGCCATCGTTGCCGCTCTCAATCGTGATCTCGACGAGCGCAGTCCCCTGCGGTAATTCATCAAACCATTGCTGCCAACGCACCGCAAGTTCATCGCGCGTGAGCAGGCCGCGCACGCCTTCCGGCAAGGCCACGCATAGGGGCTGCGCGGGTGGCGTCTGTTCGAGCGCGCGCGCGATGAGGCGTGCGTCCGCGTGGGTGAAAAGCGGCGGCGTCTGTTTTTGCGCAAAGAGGTGTGCGAGAGCATAGGCGCGACGCGCGACCTCAGCGCTCGTCTCTTCGTTCGCCAGCGCGCCGAGGGCGCGGGCGAGCGGCGCGTGAAAGAAGGCCAGCGTGCGGCGGTGGGCGGCGCGGCCCCGCTCCGTGAGCTGCGCCAGGAGCGTTGCGGCATCAACAAACTGTCCGGCACGCGCGAGGCGAAACGAACAGGCGCAACGGGGGTAAGTGGCGAGCACCTCGGCGACGGGCAGATCGCAGTGCGTGTGCTTCACTTCGGCGAGCAAGGCCGCAGCCTCTTCCCACAATTGCCCATCGACGAACGGCAACCCGGCGAGCAGTTCAAAGTCGCGCCACTGTGCGCCGCGCATAAATTCGTCGAGCCTGTGGTGGTTGCCGGCAGAGCCGACCGAGCGCGCGTGCAGGTCAACGTAGTGCGAGATGTAATGCGCTTGAAACTCATGCCAGAGCAATTCGAAACGGGCGGAATGTTCGGCATCGAACAGAGTGTGCGGGTCGTCCGCGATGAGCAGCAACTCGCGGCGGGCGCTTTCGATCTCTTCGAGGCCGGTCAATTCGGCGGCGACCAAATAGGCGCGCACACTTTCGCGTTGAACTATCCCCGCCGTGTATGCGCGTAACGCTTCGAGTTGCGCCGTGGTGTGGGCAAATTGTTCGGGCGCGGCGGCGAAGGTGTCGGCGACGCGCTGCAAGCCTTCTTCGAGCGAGAGGTTTCCGGCCAGCGCGGCTTCGACTGCGTCGGCGGCGGCGGTGAACGCGCGGCGCACGGCGGCGGCCAGGTTCCACGCGCGGTTCGTCAATCCGGCATCGGGCATGGCGTCAAAGTCCCGCAGGGCGGTTTCCTCCCGCCATGCAGTGAGCCATCCGGCGAGCGCGGCGCGCACCGTCTCGCGCGCGTTCGCGGCGGCGATGGAAGGAAGTGCGGGCTGGTTCGTCAACAAGCGCGCCCAGTTCGTCAACGCCTCCGCGTTATGATGAATCTCGGCGGCGCGGCAAACTCCGGCCACCTCATCCCAACTGAGCGAAGACCCCAAAGTGCAACGACTGATCCGATCACCGCTTGCGGTGATGAGTTCGATGCGCCGCTCAGCAACGAGAGCGGCGAGCACGAGATGCTGCGCCTGCGACAACAATCCGTAAGGCTGGCGGCGCAACGCGCCGTGGACGGCGTCGAGCGGCACGACCTCGCCTCCAGCCTGGTCCACGAGCGCGAGCACTTCCCTGACCCACGGTTGGCCCAGCGCCGCGTCGCCCGTCTCCGGAACATAAATGTCGCCGCTGTGCGTGGCGAGTCCGAGCGGGAGCGCATAGAGTTCGGCGAGTTGCTGGACGGCAGTGTCGGCGAGGTTGCCGCCACCGAAAAAGTTTTCGACCAGACGCGCCGTTTCCGCTTCGGCGGGAGAGGCGGTGAATTGCGGGTGTTGTGGAAAGCGTGCGGCGAAGAGCGGCGCGAGCGCGTCCGCGAGCATGGGGGCAAACGTCTGTGCGGCACGCGCTTCACCTGTGAGCGGGAGGCGGTCATCGTCAATGATGAACAGGCCGTCGTCTATGTGGCAGCGCGACCAGATGCGCTCGCACTGTGCGGCGAGCGAGATGGCAGCGGCGCGGGCGGTTTCGCTAAAGTCCGCGAGTGTGTGGTCGGTGCGAAGGGCAGCCAACCGGCGCAGAACGCTCAACTCCTCTGCGGTCGGCGCGGCGGGTTGCCAGATAAGCGAGATGGGCGCCGTAGCAGCAGTTGTCGTGCTTGTGTCGCCCGCCTGCACGGGAAAATGTTCATTGAGGTTTCCCGCATCCGCGCCGTCGGCCTCAAGTATGCGTAGTTGCCAGTCGTATCCGTCAGCGGTCGCAGCGTCCTCCTCTGCGCGGGCGGGAGACGATTGACGGATGAGTTGACCGGGACGCACCGAACCGCGCCAGGTCGCTTGAAAATCGACCACCCGCGGTTCGTGGTTTTCGTCGCCGAACGGCCAGTCGGCGAAGCGGGCACGCGGCAGAGTGTGCCACAGTTCGGTGAGCGCCGCTTGATCGATTGACGCGGATTGGCTGGCGATGGCGAGCGCGGCCTCGAAGTCCGCCGACGCGATGACTTGAAAGCGATAGCGCGTCTCCGCGCCGTCAGTTCGCGCCGCAACTCCGCCCGGCGGCGCGAGTTCTGCCAAACGCTGCAACATCTCTTCGACCCGATCAATTGCCGCCTGCAACGAGTGCTCGTCGTGAAACAAAAGGGCGGCACACAGTTCGCGCGCCGTCGCGCCGCGCCCGTCGAGCGAAAGGATGAAGAGACTGTTCAGCACGAGCCGGACTTGCAAACGCTGCATCGCCGGAAACCGGGAGACGCCGTTCGCCGCCAGTTCGTCGTAGACGCGAAACGCTTCCTGCAAATCCTCGGACTTGCGTAAGTCCTCCTTGTAATGATCAAAAATTTCATCGAGCAGGATGAGCGAGAGCGCGGGGCGGTTCAGGGCGTTGCGTGCGGCGGCGGCGGCGAAAGGCAGGAAGGCGAAGGTCGGAGCGTAGAGCCGCACCGAGGCCGCCATGTCCGCCACAAGCGGATGGACGGGATAGAGCGCGGCGAAACGCGGCTCGCTCCAGTTGAAGTTGGGCACCGAGCGGCGCAGCGAGAGATAGATTTCATGGAGCGCATCGCGCGCCGGAGCGGTCTTGCGCAGCAGGTGAATGTTGGCGATGTGATAGAGGTGTTCGGGTTCGAGATAATCGATGTGAAAGGTGCGGGCGAGCGCGACGTTGGCCCCCTCTGCGCCCGCGATGTCGTCATCAAGGGCGAGCGCGACGAAAGCATTTCCGTCGCGAGCAGCGAGGGCGAGTTCGCTCAGCAACGGCCCATCGTCGCGTTTGACGCACGCCTCGCGCCCGAAGGCCGTATCGGCGAGGATGACGATGGTGGTCGCGCGCGAGCGCGCCGAAGCGTTGGCGAGCCACGCGGCAGGGTCGCCCGCCCAATCGCTTGCGCTCCCGCCGAGCGTCTGAATGAAAGCCTCGACTAATTCATCTCTGAGCGTCGGGCGCGTGCCGCGTGCGACGCGGACGATGAGGTGGCGGCGGTTCGCCAGTCGTTTCGCGCTCGTGGCGACATGAGCATCAGGGATTCGCGCGCGTTGCTGTTCGGGGGCGGCGACGAGCGCGCCGAAGGTGGCGAGCGTGTGGCTTTTGCCGACGCCGCGCATCCCGGCGAGCGCGTGCGCCGCGCCGTGGCCGCGCGGGAGATCGGCGAGAGCGTCGAGCCAGCGTGCGAGCAGATCGGAGGTGGCGTCGGTGAAACGATAAGCGGCGAGCGCACGCTCAGGGTTGGCGGCAAAGTCTCGCAGGTCGTCGAACTCCTGCGGTTCGACCAAATCTTTAATTTTGTCCTGTGTGCGCTTCATCCGCTTGTAAAGTTTGGGGGAAATCGACCGTGACACCGCAACGGCGCGGGCAGGAGTTAGGCACTTTCGACTGTACCACGCGTGCGCGAACGGGCGCAATCGCTATACTTTTCTCCGCGCGCTGCTATAATGCCGCCCGAGCGACGACAGACACACCGACGAGCTAATTGGAGAAAATTCGGCAGCAATTTTGTGAGGCGCAAAGCCTAAGACGCTTGCTGCAACTTGCGCAACCAGTTTGGTATCCGCGTGCATCAAAGGTCATGTGCCCAGCCTACAAACGGCCAAGTTTTACATCTCGCAGGCGTAGACACCGTAAAGCGGCGGCGCGACCCTGACGCAAAAACTTTTCGTCGCAGCACACAAATTTGCGATTCCGGCCCGGCAACAGGGATGAGCAGTTCTCCCCGGCGGCCACAAGTTGTTCTAAGAAATTCTGGAGATTTTCCGCCATGTTCAATCAACTCTCACGTACCATCACGGCTCTCGCCCTCGTCTGGGGTCTGCTGGCAAGTTCGGGCATCGCCTTAGCCACGCCAATGCCGCAACAACAACCGACGAAGGAGCAAAAGGAGGCCGACAGGAAGGCCACAGAGGCAGCCGCAAAACAGGAGCAGGAGGATGCTGCTGAAGCCGCCAAAGTAAGGGCCACGGCGGCCAGGAACGTGGGCAAGCCGCTCTCAACGGACGAAGACCCGAGCCAGATCGGCAAGCGCAAGATAAACGGCGGGATCATCGCCAAGATGAGCGGGTCGCTCGAAAAAGAGGTCGCCATGGGGCGCGAACTCGCGGCGGAAGTTGACCGGCAGGCGAAGTTCATCGACGACCCCGTGATCACGGAGTATGTCAACCGCGTCGGGCAGAACGTCGTGCTGCATTCTGACGCGAAGATTCCCTTCACGATCAAAGTCATCGACTCGGACGAAGTCAACGCCTTCGCTCTGCCGGGCGGTTTCTTCTACGTCAATAAAGGTTTGCTGCTGGCCGCCGACAACGAAGCCGAAATCGCCGGCGTGATGGCGCACGAGATCGCCCACGTCGCCGCGCGCCACGCGATGGAGAACATCGCGAAGGCCAACCTTTATCAGGGACTGGCGTTGGCCGGGTCGATCTTCCTCGGCGGCATCCCCGGACTCATCTACCAGAATACGGCGGGCTTAGGTCTGGCCGCGCTCTTCTCGAAATTCAGCCGCAGCGCCGAAGGCGAAGCCGACCGGCTCGGCACGCAGTATCTTTACGCCGCCGGCTACGACCCGAATTCGATGGCGACGATGTTCGAGAAACTCGCTTCGAAGAACAAGAAGAAACCCGGCTTCCTCGCCAAAACTTTCTCGTCGCACCCGCAGTCGCTTGACCGGCTCGAAGCGTCGCGCGTGCTCGTCGGGCGTTTCCCGGAGCGCGAAGAGTATGTGCTGAGCACCTCCGAGTTCCAACGCGTCAAGGGGCGGTTGCTGCGCCTGTCGAACTCCAAGGCTTCGACCGCCGGGAACATCGCCGGCAGCGGTGAGGACGGGCAACCGCGCCGCCCGACTCTCAAACGTCGCTCACCCGCCCCAGAGTCAACGACCACCGGAACTGATGACCAGAAAGAGCAGAAGCCGGAACCGCCGAAATTGAAGCGGCGCACCGAAGACCCGAATCCGCCATCGACCGACAAGCCATAGGCGGATTTGAAATTGACTACGGCAAAGAGGCTCTCAGGTGATTACTCCTGAGAGCCTCTTTGTTGTGTGTCGTGATGTGCTGACTCCGCGCGCTTAGTATTAACGCGTGTTAACGCACGGTATTAACGCGTGTTAACGCACGCATCGCTCACATCTTCTTATCGCCCTTCATCATCTTGTCGCCCTTCATCTTCGGGCCGGCGTCAATTTGATTTTTGGGAAGTGGCTTGGCAGGTTTGAATTTTTTTGGCAGCGGCATGCCCGTCGCCGAACCGTTAACTTCGACGATGTCGGCCTTGAGCGGGCCGAGGATGCCGAGCAGTTCATTCTTCTCCGCTGCCGGTACGTTGAACTTGTCGAGCGCTCCGACCAAATCTTCGACGAGCGCGTTGAACTCGCCCTCCGTCACCTTCATGTTCTTGTGCGAGGCTTTCATGCTCAAGCCCGTATACTCGCAAGGGCCGCCCGTCGCCGCGCAGAGCTGCTCGACGAGATGCAGCGTCAGACGCGGGGCATCGGTCTTGGCGAACTTCTTGTTGATGCGCTCGTCCGCGAGGACGCGCCCGGCGAATTCTCCGACGACAGCCTTGATCGCCTCCAATCCGCCGAGCCGCTCATAGAGCGTCTTCTGCGTCATCTTGCTCATTTCACCCTGTGCCTGTGCCGCGACGGTCATCAGACCCAGCACAGCGCGCTCATCATCGCTTTCACTCTTCGCATAGCTTTTTCTCCTTCTCTTTTCTTTGCAGCGTCGCCCCGCGCCGCATGCGTGGGGGATGAATTGTCTGAGATTGAAGTTTAAACGTCCGTCCGTAGATTCGGAGGCCGCGCGCGTGTTCCGAGACAGCGTCTGGTCGGTTGAAATCACAGCGTATTTCCACCCCGGCTCGTTCGCGCAAACTACCCGTTAGGATTTGAACTGATGGAAGAATCGAGAGAAACGCCGCGTGGCTGACACGAGCGAGGGCTGATGCGAGCGACAAATTTCTCTGAATTGTGCCGGACGCCGTTGGCAGGCTTCCGGCAAACATGGGCGGGATGATACACGAGTTTCCCGTTTGTGTCGCGGCAAATCTTAAAGATACTAACGTGTTTAATCGCCCTCTTTAACTTGACAATTTTCCGCGCCGTTAAGTATTCTACTCGTTCGCGTTTCAGACGCTATTTTCCGAGAGAGTTATCTATGTCAACATACTTTCCCAGCGGGCAAGGTCTCGCAGAAAAACGCAAATGGTACGTCGTGGATGCGGCGGGACAGACGGTCGGTCGGCTCGCGACGCAAGTGGCGCGCGTGCTGTCGGGCAAAAACAACCCGCAGTGGACGCCGTTCATGGACATGGGCGACCACGTCATCGTCATCAACGCGCGGCAGGCCGTCTTCACAGGGTCGAAGACCGAGCAGAAAGTCTATCGCCATCACACGCTCTATCCGGGCGGCTTGCGCGAAATCAGCGCTAAGGATCAATTCGCCAGACACCCTGAGCGCGTGATCGAACTCGCCGTCAGAGGCATGCTGCCGAAGAACAAACTCGGACGCGCGATGGGCAAGAAACTCAAAGTTTATGCCGACGCCAGTCACCCGCACACCGCACAGCAACCGCAGTCGCTCGCGCTTGACCCGCGCGCCGGACAGCAACAGTAAAACACCTACCTCTTCAATATTTCTAAGGACGAAACATCGTGGCTGATACTCAGTATTACGGAACGGGACGGCGCAAGACTTCGACGGCGCGCGTTTACCTGCGCCCCGGCACAGGCGAAATAAAGGTTAACAAGAAAACCTTCGATCAGTATTTTCCGAATCAGGCGTTGCGCATGGTGATTCGCCAGCCCTTGCAGTTGACCGAGACGGGCAACAAATTCGATATCCTCGTCAATGTCGCTGGCGGCGGCCCCGCCGGACAGGCCGGAGCGATTCGCCACGGCATCACGCGCGCCCTGATGGAGTTCAACGCGGAATTGCGCCCGACCCTGAAGCATGCCGGTCTCGTCACCCGCGACCCGCGCATCAAGGAACGGAAGAAGTACGGCCAGAAGGGCGCACGCAAGCGATTCCAGTTCTCGAAACGCTAATTGAAATAAGTGACAAATGACGAGTGACAAGTAACGAGAGAAATCTTGTTCTGACTTGTCACTCGTCACTTGTCACTGTCGTCAATCCATTGTCATCGTCCGAGTTGGTTGCTCTTCCGTGTGGAAGGGTCTCGAACGGGCGGGGGCGAGCACATCAAACCAATCAACCTTAAGGAGGCTCACTTTTGGCATCCGTTACGATGAAAGAACTCTTGGAGGCCGGCGTCCATTTCGGCCACCAGGTGCGGCGTTGGAATCCGAAGATGAAGGAGTATATCTTCGGTGAACGCAACGGCATTAACATTATCGATTTGCAAAAGACTCAGAAGATGTTTCGCGAGGCCATCGGGTTCGTCACGAACATGTCTTCGGAAGATCGCGGTCGCACCATCCTGTTTGTCGGGACGAAGCGGCAGGCGCAGGACGCCATCCGCGAAGAGGCGACGCGCGCTAACCAGTATTACATCAATCAGCGTTGGCTCGGCGGTCTGTTGACCAATTTCCAGACCGTGCAAAAGTCCATCAAACGCCTGCGCGAGTTGGAATCCATGCAAACCGACGGTCGTTACGAGATGCTCACCAAGAAGGAGCGCATCAAACTCGACCGCGAACGCGAGACACTGGAGAAAAACTTTTCCGGCATCAAGAACATGACGCGCCTTCCCGATGCGCTCTTTATCATCGACGTGCGCAAGGAAGAGATCGCCGTCGCCGAAGCGAACCGCCTCGGCATCCCGGTGATCGCTGTGGTTGACACCAATTGTTCGCCCGAAGGCATTGATTATGTCATCCCCGGCAACGATGATGCGTTGCGCGCCGTTCGCCTCTTCGCCTCGCGCATCGCTGATGCGGTGGTCGAAGGGCAGGAGATGCGCTCGAAGGCCGCAGACGAAGACGGCGCGGAAGTTGATGCCGGCACTACTACCGGCACGCCGGGCGCGGACGAACCGCGACGGCGCAGCGCGAGCGGCGATGACACTTCATCAATCACGACCGCGCGCGACCCCGGACTCGCTGCGCAGAACTACACTGACATGGGGGCGAGCGCGCCTTCGGCGGAGACACAGGTTTCGGTCGCCGGCAACACCGGCTTCGGGCGCACGGGTCAGCAGCCTGACAGCATAGGCGACCATCCGGCTGAAGGGACGGGCGCGCCCGTGCGCGGGGCGACCGGCGGCGCAGGTGACGAGGCCAAACTGCCCCGCCCGGATGACGTTCATCAGGAGAAGGGCGCGGAGTCAATCGGCGCGGCGAAGTAAGTTTCAGCAAGTCAAGATTCGAGTTTTCGGCGAGCGCAGCCTCTTCAAGCGGACAGGACCGCCGGGCTGCGCTTTACTTTAGTTCTTTGTCCGTCCGTAGTCAGTCGTTTGTTGTTTATCAGCGCTTCGTCAGCTTGAACGCCGATCTCGAAGCGAGAGATGAAGAAGCGAAACGACTGACAGTTGATCACGGTCAACGGACAGTTTTTCTGAGGAGAGCAATCATGGCAGAGATCACAGCGGCGGCGGTGAAGTCGTTGCGCGAGAAAACGGGCGCGGGGATGATGGAATGCAAGAACGCGCTGACGGAATCGAATGGCAGCGAAGAGCAGGCAATTGAACTGCTGCGCAAGCGCGGCCTCGCTTCAGCCAAGAAGAGGGAAGGCCGCGTCGCAGCCGAGGGCGCGGTCGGTTCTTACATTCACATGGGCGGCAAAGTCGGCGTGCTTGTTGAGGTCAACTGCGAGACCGATTTCGTCGCGCGCACGGATGAGTTTCAAGCTCTCATCAAGGACATCGCCATGCACGTCGCGGCGGCGGAACCGCGCTATGTGACGCGCGACGAAGTTCCCGCCGATGCGCTCGACAAAGAACGCGAGATCGCACGCGCACAGGCTAAAAATGATCCGAAGAACGCGAATAAGCCCGACCAGGTGATCGACAAGATCGTTGAAGGCCGCATGAATAAGTATTATGAAGAAGCGGTGCTGCTCGACCAGCCGTTCGTCAAAGACCCGGCGAAGACCGTCGGCGACTTGCTGACGGAAAAGATTTCAACGACGGGCGAACGCATCACTGTGCGCCGTTTCGCGCGTTACAAGATGGGCGAAGGTTTGGCGAAGCGCGACGAAGATTTCGGCAACGAAGTGGCCGCACTCGCGGGCAACAACTGATCAATTGCGGAATGCGGATTTCGGATTGCGGATTGAAGAAAGCAATTTATCTTTTCAGTTCTAATCCGCAATTTGGTTCTAATCCGAAATCCGCATTCCGCATTCCGCAATTGAATGATGGCCGAAGCACAGATAGCCAACCAATCCGCCCCCGCGTTTCGCCGGATACTGCTCAAAATCTCCGGCGAGGCTTTGATGGGCGCGCAGAATTATGGCGTCGATGTTGACACGGCGCGGGCGGTGGCGGAGGAAGTGAAGGCCGTGCATGACCGGGGCGTCGAGGTGGCGATTGTGGTGGGCGGCGGCAACATCTTTCGCGGCGTCTCGAAGAGCGCGGGCAATATGGATCGTTCGAGCGCGGATTACATCGGGATGCTCGCGACCGTGATGAATGCGTGCGTCCTGCAAGATGCGTTGGAGAAGGCGGGTGTTTACACGCGCATTCTCTCCGCGCTCAACATCCCGGAAGTGGCCGAACCGTTCATCCGCCGCCGCGCCATCCGCCATCTGGAAAAAGGCCGCGTCGTCATCTTCGCGGGCGGGACGGGCAACCCTTATTTCACGACCGACTCGGCGGCAGCTTTGCGCGCTCTGGAGATCAAGGCCGAAGTGATCCTCAAGGCGACAAAAGTTGAAGGCATTTACAACGCCGATCCGATGAAAGACTCGACGGCCACGCGCTACGACTGCATCACGTATCAGGAAGTTTTAGAGCAGCGGTTGCAGGTGATGGATGCTTCGGCCATCTCCCTGTGTATGGACAACCACTTGCCGATCATCGTCTTCAACATGCGCAACTCCGGCAATATCATGCGGGTCGTAATGGGGGAACCCGGCGTCGGGACGACGGTGTGCATGGAAAAACCTTGACACTCCCCATGCCTAAAGGCAGGGGATTCTTAGGTCATCTAGCTGACGGTTCAGCTATCACTAAAAGGTCTGCCCGGCCTCTGATATTGATGGCAGCATTATGGTCACGATGAAGCACAAGT
>JBPCIP010000061.1:0-8939 GCA_051006195.1 Pyrinomonadaceae bacterium | reverse complement strand
CATATCGACTTTCATATGCGGCGAGTTGCTCTTTGTCTATTCGCTTGCGGCGCGTCTGCCGCACCCGCTCGACTTCCTCTTTGATCTCCAGGAGCAAACCCTTCATCGCCTCGGCCCACGCTCGCTGTGGCGCATCTTCTTCGATGAAGAACTTCAACTCACGCAAGATGTGCCCGTTACACACCGCATGGCGGGCGCGGCTGTACTGCCAGTAAGCTGACCAGCAATCGTGCAGCAGCGTCCCGCCAAAGCGCGAGATGACTCCAATCTCATCCATGGCCCGCGTGCCTCGTCTCGGGTGGCTGCTGTAGTGCGTCAAGCGCTCCGTGCATGCGACATGCACATAATGGAGGTTGCTTGCCACCCTGAGGCCAGTCTCATCAGCATGCACAATCTGGGAGCGCCGCAGTTGCTCTTTGATCTCCAACTCCGTTTCGATCAAATGCTGCGCACTTTCCTGCACCATCCGGTAGAGCGTCGCAGTGGAGAGGCGGCAGCCGAACAACTCCTTCATTAACTCTCCCGTCCGCTGGTAGGGCAGCAGTTGATAGTTCAACAGGTAGACACAACGCGCTCTGACGCCCGGTCCGTATTGCACGGGTGCCTCTACACCCGCCGGGAATAGTCCTCGCGTCCAGTGGCGACACCTCGCACAGTGCTTGGTGAGCACCCGATGCTCCGTCACTCGCAACTTCACCGGAGGCAGGTCAAAGACCTGCCGGCCTTCACACCCTGTGACCCGCTCATGCTCAAGCGACGCACCACAGCCGCGACACTGCTGAGGAGCATGGACCACCACCTCATCAGGCTGACTGACTTGCTTGAGAGTCGAGCCACGATGTTGCGGCTGCCCGCCGGCACGCTTCCCGCTCTGCTGGCGCAGACTCCTGGTTCGCTTCTTTGCTGAAGGCGGATCAGAGGAAGGCGGGCGCGAAGAGTTCGTGCTGTTTTTCGCCAATCGCGCTTCCAGTTCCTGCACTCTGCGTTCTGCGACAAAACAGCGGTGGCGTTCCTTGTCGAGTTCTTCTTCGAGCCGAGAGATGCGCTCTTGCAGACGATCAACTTGTGCGGAGAGAGCGGCGACGCTCTGCTCGAGTTGGTGCGGGAGAGGTGGTTGCCAGACGGCTGACTTGCCAAAAGTTTCCTCGAACAGTCTGATGACGGCCGCCGGTCCCTTGAGGCAGATGTCATAAATGGTGCGATGATCAACTAGTGGGTTCATCAGAGAACTGTCATCTACGGGCCTGAATCCGAGGCATCCAGAAAGCGACTTGATAAAGGAAGAGATTGGCAGGGTGATTACAAAAATCTCACATTGATTTCAAAGAACTTAGCTGGACCACCTGAACAGTCACCGTCAAGGAATAATTGATTTAATCGCCATTACCTCAAATGCCTTGAGCGACCATCAACAACGTTGTTTAATTTTGACAGAGGCGAACTTAATTGCTGTGAAACGTCTGTGTGAAACAATTTTTGAGGCCGGATTCTGGAGTGCTCCGGGACATGAGGAAAGCGGGCCCGCACTTTCTGTGTCCTTAAATTATGAGAACAGAATTGCTCTCAACTTTAGCAAACGATTTGCAAAACTGGTTCGATGAGCGCCACTTTAGCAAATGATCTGCAAATTCCCTGATCATCATCAAACGGAGTTAAGCAGTTCTCTGGTCGGAGTTTAGGAGTAATACTTCCCCACCTGACTGGAATCCAACTTTAGCAATTGATGTGAAGAGCTACAACGGGGCAGTACATTCTCCTGCTCGGGTTCCCTTCCGACGTCACGGACGCGCTCGCCACAGGCCAAGTTAATCTCCAAGAGGCGGCCCAACTCGCGCGCCTCACACCCCGACGACTCGACTGCTCGCCGCCAGACGCGCGTGCCACGCGCGCCAAAGTGCTTAGCCAGCACCTGGCCGTGCAGGGGTCGCAGACGCGCCTGCGCGCCCGCGTCAAAGAGATGCTCGGCGAGACCGGGCGGTCCGGGGTCTCCTCGGAAGCGATGGCGGAGGTCGTAACCAGAGTGGACGAGATGCTGGAGGTCGACCCTTCGGATGCAAGGCACATGTTCTGGGAGGAGATGAAGAGGCTCTTCTACGCGATGCGTGAGATTGAGCCCGAAGACCTGGACGAGGAGGCGATGGATGACTTTCTCGCGGCCGTGGACGGCGTCTCAAAGGTACTCTTGCGCGTCGAGCGCAAGCGGCAGGAGCGATACAAACAGAAGTTCACAGACGAGATGTCTACTTAGCCGGACTTTCGTGCCGCAGTATGAGGTTGTGGGACTGTCCCAGTATCTCATACCCCTGTGGTATAAAGTTATACTACAGGGGTATGACTTTAAAGTTACCGGGGCAAATCCTCGTCATAATAGTGGTGGTGGCGCGGGGCTTTGCGCTCGCGTGGAGGCAGTTGCTCAAGATGCAGCCTGAACTCCGTCCCCTGCCTGGTCGCGGTGTTGTAAATGTTGAGCCGCTCGACAAAGCCGAGGCTTTCGAGCTGCTTGATGTTGATGGCGCACTGCTTCTTCTCGAGCCCGGTTAATTTCGCCAGTTTCTCGTATGAGGTAAAGAACGAGTCCCGCCCGGCGGCGTAGGTATTCTCGTAGAGCACCTGGCAGATACGCAGTTTGCCGGCGCGACCACCGCTACGCAGCACGAAGTCCCAGCGTGCGACAAACTCTTCGAAGGTCATCGGCAGCAGCAGAGCCGCCGCCGCCGCCAGCGCGGTCGTCGTCGCTGACTTCCCCGCCCCGTCCACATCCCCGGCGGCGCTTGGCGGACGGGACTCGGCCCGCGCTTCGTCGAGACGACGCACCGCTGCCGGCTCGCCTTGAGCAAGCGGGCGCAGCTTCAACGGCAGCGCGAACTCAGGCGAGGACTGGGTTCCTGATTCCTCACCGGACAACGCCCCGGCCGCACGCGGTTCCTCACCGTCCCCCGGCACTTCGAGTGGCTCGCGTGTCGGCGGCTTCATCCGCCCGAGCAGTCTGGAGGTCAGCGATACGTCGCGGTTGACGATGTCATCTAGCCCGCGATGCAGCGCCCTCCTTTTCGGCTTTTCTTGACCTGTCATAAATGTCCAGCAGTTCCTTCGCCAGCCGCGTGAAGTCGAAATACCCCGACGACTTCTTGTCGTACTCCATGATGGGTTTGCCCGCGCCCGCCGCCTCCGTCAGCTTCACGTTCTTGTGAACCGTCGTGCCGAGCATCAGCGACTCGAAGAAGCGCTCGACCTCCTCCCGCACTTCCCGGTCCATCTTCTGCCGCTGGTCGTAGAGATTGACGAGCGCGCGAATCACCAGGTCGTAGCGCTGGAACTCGCGTTGCACTTCTGAGAGCGTCTCCATCAGCTGGTTCAGGCCGTAGAGCGCGTAGTAACCGCAGTCGATGACGATCAGGATTTCGTCCGACGCCACCATGGCGTTGATCGTGGAAGTCTCGAGCGCCGGCGGCGTGTCGAGGATGATAAAGTCGTACTTGTCCCTCACCGGCTGGAGCCTCGATTCGAGCAGGCGCTCCCGGTTGCGGCGGCTGGAGAGCATGGCCTCCATGTTCGGCTCAAGCGCGTTCGGGATGATGTCCAGGTTCGGCTTGACCTTCAGGATGTATTGGTCGAGGTCAGGGGAATCTTCCATCAACAGGCGGAAGGTCGTCTTCGTGATCTCCCGCGGGTCGATGCCGAGTCCGACCGCCAGGTTCCCCTGGGGGTCAAGGTCAATGGCCAGAACTTTCTTGCGGAAGTGGGAGGCGAAGATGGACGCCAGGTTCAGCGCGACCGTCGTCTTGCCGGTGCCGCCCTTGGCGTTGCAACAGCTGATGATTCGACTCATGCCGGAAGACTCCTGCCGTTTGCTCATCTACTCTGGGTTCTTTTCCGCATGAGGCCCTCGACCTCCGCCCGCTTCACTAATTTGACGCGCCGGTCCAGTGGGTCCTGCTCGTAAGGGAGGGTGCCACTGCCGATCAGGGCCGACATTTTGTTAGCGCTGATGCCGAGGATCCGCCTGGCCTCAGCGACGGTGACCAGTTCCGAATCGTTTGGTATCACAGCCTTCGACGATGCCATTTCTTCCTGTCCTTGATAGGTGGAACTCGTAAACTATTGCTTCTAACAGAATGCGGGCGGCGGTGTCAATAACTATCTCAACTAATCTCAAACAATAGGGAACTAGTGCGCGCAGCGCGGGGACGCATTGTGCCTGCTCGCTAAAATGACCCGTAATCTTTGGGATTTCGACCCTGTAGAACAATCTTATTCTACAGGGGTATAAGATTCGTCTACAGCCCTCAAATCTCCGACCACGGTCGTCACAGGTAGTTCCACGGGGGGCACAACATCAGACCCTAGGGGTGGCACATTCGGGGACGGCGGAATGAGATCGTACCGCTGTGGTCGAAGGTATGACCACGGGATTTACAGGCCATCGTACTTTGTGGTTAGGTGTCGGCGAGAATCTTGGGCGTCTGTGTGACGCTAAATATAAACGACCCGGAGCGCGGCAGTTTGGCGACCTAAGCACTCGGGGCCGTTCGTGAAACTCGCTTGACTGCGAGCGGGTATAGCTTTGTCTATTGCGCGACAAGCTAAAAGCATTTTACCCCTCCGCTCACCGCTGTCAAGCCGCATAAGTAAAGGTTTTGAGAATATGCAGCAAAGTGTGGCAACATCATCACCGCAGTTCCTAACGCGCAGCAGTTTATTGCCGGGCGAGTACCGCGCCGACTTTCGTCAAATTGATCGAGACGCGATCCGACTCGTGCGCAGCAAAGCCGCGCGACAGGTGACGACGCTGATGGCGCATATTTATCTCTGTCTTGTTGATGCGCCGCTTCACTTGCGCGAGCGTGAAGGAGTCTTACGCTTCGCCGGAGAAGACAGGGAAGGGAAGTCGGTGACGGCGTGGGAACAACTGACAGAACTACTCGAAGTCGCCGACGGGACGGCACACAAGGCGCTTCGCTGGATGGCGGAACGGAAATTAATCGGCTACCACGCGGGCAAGAACGGCGTCGGCATTCGTATCTTTATCAATCGCGCTGTTAATTCAGTCAAGCAGGAGTCCGAGCGTAAGCAAAAAAATTTGCGCCTTGTTCCTGTTGCAAATGGTGGGGCTCATGTTTCACAGAATGAAATGCCCTTTAAGAACTACCCTAGAGAGATTGTAGATAAAGATAAAGAATCCAGCGCGCCAAAAAACGGCGCGGACATCACCACCACCACGTCTGTTGAAATCTCCTCTGACCAACCAGTCAGCCTCCCTGCCGCTCCCCAGCAAATTGCCATATGCCCGGAGAAGAAAGTTCCGGCAAACACAAACGAAGCAATCTCGTTCATACCGACGAGCCTGGTAAATCAACTTCGTGACGCGCTCGAACCGCAACTTCGCTCAATTGCAATGCAAGCGGCCACCAATGCCGCGGCGCGCGAACATGAACGGACGCGCCAATGGCTTGACCAATACGGACTGCCGAAAGCCGCGCGGGTAGCGCAACATGAAGCCTACAACATCTTCAAGCACCAAAGCGCGAAGGTTGATGCTGCGGAGCGCGCCCGCGCCGACCTGCAAGTCGGACGCAATGTCACCGTCTGCTTGCCGCCCGAAGTGCGACCGCACACCGAAGCTGAGATCGCTGAAATTGCCGAGGTCTGTGTCACGATGTTGGAAGTGCAAGGCAAGGCGATTGACGAGACGCTCGCGGAAATCAGCGCCGCTTCGGGCGGTTGGGTGGCAGCGGAAGACATGCCGAAGGTACGCGCGGCCACACACGCTTTACTGCGCGCCAGAAACGAAAGGAGCGGCCCGGATGTCTGCACGACAAGCTAAAATTCATCAGCTACCAGCAACCGTTTCTGCTGCCACATCCGAGCCGAATGCGTCGTCTGCGTTGGGACAGCAGGAAGCCATTGCGAGCCACCCGGCTTCCTGCTCCTCCTGCTTCGGCTCAGGAATGGAAGTTGTACCGGGCAAAGGTGCTAAGCGTTGTCGCTGCCGCACGCAAGACAGCATAATGAAGCTGCTCGTTGCAGCCCGCATTCCCCGTCGTTACGAGCACTGCTCCTTCGCCAACTATCGTCCGGTGCCGGACAACGGCACGCAGTTCCGGGCCTTCGACCATGCTTTCCGGTTGATGAATGATTATCCTGCTCTTGATCGCGGTTTGTTGTTAATGGGCAACTGCGGAGTCGGAAAAACGCATTTGTCGGCAGCGATCCTGCGCGGACTCGCGGAGAAGGGCGTCGGGTGCCTGTTCTACGAGTTTGGCGCGCTCTTGAAAGAAATCCAAAGTTCTTACAATCCGGTTTCGCAGAGTTCGGAAGCGAAAGTCCTCGCGCCCGTGTATGAAGCGGAAGTATTAGTGCTTGACGAGCTGGGTGCATCGAAGCCGACGGATTGGGTGCGGGATACGATGATGCAAATCATCGGCACGCGCTACAACAACAGACTGCTCACGATCTTCACGACGAACTACTCGGACACGCGGTCGAATGCGACAGCCGAGACGCTTGAAGATCGCATCGGCGTGCGTCTGAGAAGTCGTCTTTATGAGATGTGCAAAACTGTTATCATTGAAGGCGAAGACTTCAGACGCAGGTTTGATGACGAAGCTCTCAAATAATCGCGCAGGGAATATGTTGTGACGGAAACAATAACTTCGCCTTCAAACATCAACACTTTCATCGAGCGTTGGGCATCGTCCAGCGCGGCGGAACGCGCCAACTATCAAATCTTTCTTACCGAACTGTGTGACGTAATCGAAGTCCCCCGCCCCGAACCGACCAGACCCGACGAAGACGAGAACGCCTATGTTTTTGAAAAGACGGTGACGTTTAATCACGGCGACGGCACGACCAGCGCCGGACGCATTGATCTCTACAAACGCGGCGCGTTCGTCCTCGAAGCCAAGCAGGGAAGTGAGCAGAAAGCGCAACCGCAAGCCGAGTTAATTCCAAGAACCAGACGCGCGCGCAGAGGCACGGCGGTGCGCGGCACGCAGGGCTGGGATGAAGCGATGATGGCGGCGCGCGGGCAAGCCGAGCAGTATGCGCGGGCGTTGCCGGCGGCGGAAGGTCGCCCGCCGTTTATCATCGTCGTTGATGTCGGACACTCCATCGCGCTCTACTCGGAGTTCTCCCGCACCGGCGGCGCTTATGTTCCGTTTCCCGATTCAACGGGCTTTCGCATTTCTTTGTCTGACCTTGAGCGAGAAGAAGTGCGCGCACTTCTTCTCACGGTTTGGACTGACCCACTCGCGCTTGACCCGACACAGCGCACCGCACGCATCACACGCGACATCGCCGAGCGTCTGGCGCGCCTCGCCAAATCTTTAGAAGCATCAGGACACAAGCCGGAAAGAGTCGCGGCGTTTCTGATGCGGGCGATCTTCACGATGTTCGCCGAAGACGTGCGGCTCATTCCGAAGAGCAGTTTTACCGAATTGCTTGAATCTTTGCGCGGGCAGGTCTCGATCTTTCCCGACATGATTGAGGCGGTGTGGCGGGCGATGGCGGAAGGCAGCTTTTCGCCGACGCTGCGACAAAAACTTTTGCGTTTCAACGGCGGACTCTTTGAGAGCGCGGAAGCCTTACCCGTCAACGATGAGCAGCTCGAACTTTTAACCGAAGCGAGCCGCGCCGATTGGCGCGACGTTGAACCGGCAATCTTCGGCACGTTGCTCGAACAAGCTCTAGACCCGGTAGAGCGTCACCGACTCGGGGCGCACTACACGCCGCGCGCTTACGTCGAACGCCTTGTGCTGCCGACTGTCATCGAACCTCTGCGTGAAGAATGGGCGGCGGTGCAGGCGGCGGCGGTCACGCTCGCCAAACAGGACAACTTAAAAGATGCCGTCGCCGAGATAAAAAGTTTTCACGAACGCTTGTGCCAGACGCGCGTGCTTGACCCGGCGTGTGGCACGGGTAACTTCCTGTATGTGACGCTCGAACATCTGAAGCGGCTCGAAGGCGAAGTCTTAACCGCGCTTGCAGACTTCGGCGAGCGGCAGAGCGTGTTGCTGACGATTGACCCGCATCAACTGCTCGGCATTGAGGTCAACCCGCGTGCGGCGGCGATTGCCGATCTGGTGTTGTGGATCGGTTATCTGCAATGGCACTTTCGCACGCGCGGCGATGCCTTGCCGCAAGAGCCTGTGTTGCAGAAGTTTCATAACATCGAATGTCGTGATGCGGTGCTGGCATATGACGCGGTTGAGATTGTGACGGATGAACGTGGTGAGCCGGTCACTCGTTGGGATGGGCGGACGATGAAGAAACATCCGGTGACAGGTGAAGATGTACCGGATGACGCGGCGCGCGTCTCCACCTTGCGTTACACGAACCCGCGCCAAGCCGAATGGCAATCGGCTGATTTCATCGTCGGCAATCCACCGTTCATCGGGAACAAAAGAATGCGTGCCGCGCTTGGTGATGGTTATGTCGAAACTTTACGTCAAACCCACAACGATGTTTCTGAAACAGTTGATTATGTTATGTACTGGTGGAATCAAGCCGCGAAACTTCTACGTGCAGGAAGACTAAGACGATTTGGTTTTGTAACGACAAACAGCATCACTCAACCATTCAACCGTAAAGTTCTTCAGGAACATTCGGAAGCGGAAAACGGTTTGTCTATCATCTTTGCAGTGCCAGACCATCCTTGGGTTGACACTTCCGAAGGGGCGGCAGTGAGGATTGCGATGACTGTAGGGGAGGCTGGAGAGCAAACAGGAACTTTAGCTAAGGTTGTGAAAGAAGAAGAGGGCTACGGGGATGGTGTTCAAGTAGGTCTCAAAGAGTCGCACGCGAAGATAAATTCTGACTTGAGCATCGGCGTTGACGTAGATAGCGCGGTTCAACTTAAAGCAAACTCGAACTTAGCGATTCAAGGACTAAATCCACTTGGCTTAGGCTTCCGGCTCTCACCCGAAGATGTTACGAGACTA
>JBPCIP010000060.1:0-11959 GCA_051006195.1 Pyrinomonadaceae bacterium | reverse complement strand
AGGCTTTTTGGCTCGTGACGATTTTTCTCAGCTTTTTGTGCTATTGCGCCAAAAACTAAAAACAACAAAAACAGCTTAAATACTCAAATATTTGATTTTGCTAAGAATTTAGATGCGCTTGCCCTAGCCGCAGGTAAATTCTCCTTCACCGCAAATTCAAAATAAAACAAAATCTCTGGAAGTAGTGAGGTTTACTCAGCAGGAGGCATTTTACCTGCTGACATTAAGAAATATCTCGACTAAAGCAATCAACGGCTATTCCATAGGGATGGGTAAGCATTGCAGCAAAGAAGAGAAACGAGCCGCCCGCAAGTTATTGCAGACTTGCGGGCAGCTTGATTTTTAACCGTGCGGCATATCATGTCGGTCGCCAGAGTTGAATAGTTGAGTCATCCATAGTGGCGGCGAGTAGAGCGCTGATTGTCTGTTTAAGTTTCGGGTGCAATGCTTCGGGCGCGAGTTCTGAGAGGGGCGCGAGAACGAAGCGACGCAGGTGGAGGCGCGGGTGCGGGAGGGTGAGAAATTCGGTGTCGCGGCAGGCGTCGGCGTAGAGCAGGAGGTCGAGATCGATGTTGCGCGGGGCGAGCGGGGCGGGGCGGCGGCGTCCGAGGTTGTATTCAATGCGGAGCAGGCGGGCGAGGAGTTGTTCGGGCGGGGGGAGCGCGGCATCGGCGGCGAGTTCCGCGACCATATTCAGGAACAACGGTTGCCCTGCTATTGCTGGGCCGCCGCCGACAAATTCGGTTTCATAAATGGATGAGAGGCGCGTGAGGCGCAAGCCCGCGTCGAGCATGCCGCGCACGGCGAGCAGTAGATTGCCGGCGCGGTCGCCGAGATTCGAGCCGAGTCCGATGTAGGCGTGCTGTGTGCGGATCATAAGCCTCAGAGAGAAATTGTAGCCTATCACGCGCGGGCAAGGCGGGGTAAACTCGCGTGTGATGCAAGACGCGAGGCGAAGAATTGAAACGATGACGGCGGGCAACTCGAACCGGGCGCAACTGAGCGCGCTGGCGTGGTTGAAGTGGCGGCTGTTGGTGAACGCTCTGCGTTCCGGGCGGGGCGCGGCCAACCGGGTGGCGTCAGTGTTGGGGACACTGGCCGCGCTCGCCCTCTCGCTGCTCGTCGCCGCCGGCTTCGGCATGGGCGCGTACTTTCTGCTCGCCGAACGGGGCGGCGGGCGACGCGCCTCCGCCGCGCACATGGCGCACGACGTTGCCACAGGGGCGAACGTCGATGCATTGTTCGCCTTGTTCGGGATGATGTCGATCCTGTATTTGATGTGGGCAACTGTGCCTTTGAGTTTTGGCGGCGGCTCGCAGTTCGACCCCGGTCGGTTGCTCTTGTATCCGATCAGTCTGCGCAAACTTTTCCTGATCGACCTCGTGAGCGAGTTGACGAGTCTCGCTTCGATCTTCGCCGCGCCCTCGATCTTCGCCCTCGCGCTCGGCGCGGGACTGGCGCGGGGCGTGGTTGTGAGCGCGCTTGTGGTCGCTTCGTGCGCGACCCTGTTCGGGATGACACTCGCCAAATTGCTGGCAACGCTCGTCGGCACTTTGATGCAGATGAAGCGGGCGCGCGGCGAGGCGCTGCTGGCGTTCATCGGCGTCATCGGCGCGCTCTCCGGCCTCGCGCTCGGACAGGGCGCGCATTGGCTCTCACGCTTTGATGATTTCCCCGAAGCATTGCGCTTCACGCCGCCGGGCGCGGTGGCCGTCGCGCTCGCGGGCGACGCGGCCACCACGCACTACGGGCTCTCGTTGCTGGTGCTGTTGATTTATACCGTGCTCGCCATTCTTGCCACCTACGCTATCGCGCGCCGCGCGTTACAGGGCGGCGGAAGAAAACGCGCGCAGCAGGCGCGAATTGAAACGCGCGCGGCGGGCGCGCAGATACAAGGATGGCAGTTGCCGTTTTTCTCGGCGGAGTTGTCAACCGTCTTTGAGAAGGAATTGCGTTACGCGGTGCGCAACGCGCAGTTGCGCACAATGGCGTTGATGCCGATCATCATGACCGTCTCGTTCAAGTTGATCGGGATGCGGCGCGACGGCGCGCGGACATCGACACCACTGCTACTGTCCGCTTCAATTGCGCCCTACGCGGAAGGCAGCGGTGCGGCCCTGAGCGTTCTGTATGCTTTTCTTCTCACCTCCGCGTTGTCGTCGAATTTGTTCGGCTACGAAGCAAGCGGGATGCGCGCCTACGTGCTTGCGCCCGTCGCCCGGCGCACGATTCTCGCGGGAAAAAATCTGGCGATGGCGCTCGTCTCGTTCGTCTTCGCGCTCGCAGTGACGCTGGTCAATGCGCTCGCTTATCGCGAACTCTCATGGCGTGGGCTCGGGTTCACCGCGCTCTGTTTCGTCTTCTTCGCGGCGGCATCGGCGTCGGTGGGCAACTGGTTCTCGTTGCGCTTCCCGAAGCGTTTGCAGTTCGGGAAACGGATGAATGCGTCGGGCGTGGCGGGCTTGCTGTTGCTGCCGGTCTTTATCGGCATCGCCGCGCCGCCCGCGCTCGCCGTGCTCGCCGGCTACGCCGCCAAAAGCCTCTTTGTCGAGTATGTTATACTCGCCTTGTTCGCGGGCGCGGGCGTGGTCGTCTACTTTCTCTTCATCGAGCGACAGGGACGCATGCTCGTGAGACGCGAACTTGACATCCTTGAAATTGTGGCCGGACGAGACGACGACTAACTGAATCGCGCTGCCAGCGCGGACAGGAAGGAAGCGCGAAAAACGTTTCCGGTCGCATTCAAGACCAAATTTAATTCCAGAGGTGCGGCGCGCACTTTTGTCCGGGTCATTCGTTCAAGCGCGCGGCATCCGGGCGGGCAATCCTGCGGAGGCGTCCCCGTCCAGACACAAATGGCACGCAGAAAATATCGCAGCACACCGCCCGCTACGGAACGCTCTTTTCTGGAGTATCTCTCCACGCCGGCACTGCAAACTTCCCGCCTCGAACTGCTGCGGCTCGTGCGCGGCGGCGAAGACACTTACCTCGAACTCAAAGTCAAACTCTCGAATCCGGAGAAGATCGCGCAAGGCATCGTCGCGCTCGCCAACACGGGCGGCGGCGTGATGGTCTTCGGCGTCAGCGACCAACTCAGAGTCGAAGGATTAGACGACGCCGAAGAGGTGCGCGACGAACTCGTCCGCATCTGCCGCGAACAAATCTCGCCGCAACTCGTGCCCTACATCGATCTCATCGCCTTCGATAACGGGCGGCGCGTCGTCGCCTTAGACATCGAAGGCAAACGTCGCCCCTATCAAACGCGCGACGGGCGTTACTTCATCCGCATCGGCGCGGACAAACGCGAAGCCTCGCGCGAAGAACTCTCCGCGTTGCTCGATGAAGCGCGCCCGCTGCGTTATGAGAACGTCGTCGTGTCGGGTGCGAGCGATGCGGACATTGACGAAGCGCACCTGTGGAGTTTCGTGCGGGAGTTTGCCGGAGATGCCTTCGATGCGGAGACGAACGCACGCGACTATCCGACAGCGGAGGTGTTGAAACGCGATCTGCTGCTGGCGGCGGGCAATATGGGCGAGGCCGTCCCGACTGTCGCCGGATTGCTGCTCTTCGGGCGCGATGAACGCGTCGCCGCGCTCCTGCCGCGCTCCAATGTGACGGCCATTCGTTACGCCGGAGACGCCATGCATGATCCGGAAATCGAGCGCGTGCAACTGCAAGGCAACCTGCACACCATTTACGAATCAACGCTGCGATTTATCACGCGCTACTGCGATCTGCTGGACACGCGCCCGCGCCCACGACAGGGCAGCGACGAAGCGGCAAACGTGCCCATCGCCGCCCGCGCCAACTATCATCGCGCGGCGGTGCGCGAAGCGGTCGCCAACGCCCTCGTCCATCGCGACCTCGCCCTGCGCGATCATGCGACGCGCATCAATATCTTCGATCATTCCATTGAGCTGCTCAATCCGCGCCGCACGGCGGGTTTTGCCCCGCCCGCGCAAAAGGCGATCCGCTACGGCGTGCCGCAGCAACTCAATCCGCAACTCGCCGCCCTCTGCAAAAGCCATGCGTATGGCCTCGACCTGCCCGACGGCGGACTCCCCATGCTCCTGCGCCAGACGCGCCTCTTCTCTGGCCGTCGCGCCGACATCAACGCCTTCAACGATGAATTCAGATTACGTTTGTACGGAATATAAAAAAGTGATGAGTAATGAGCGATGGGTGATGAGTTAAAGCATTTGCCTTTACTCATCACCCATCGCTCATTACTCATCACTTCTTCAGGCTTTGGGAGCGTTGTAATACTTGCGGTGCTGGACCTCAAATTCTTTGTCGTCGTATTGCCCGTCGCCGTTGATGTCAACTTTGACGAGGATTTTGTGCTGTTTGCCGTCGCGGCGGTCGCCGGGGTTGTAGCCGAGGCTGTACTGGCTGCGCATGAGCGCGTTGATCGATTGCAGCGTGGTGGTTATTTCGCCCTCGAAGGTGACGGGAAAGTACGCGCCGCCGGTTTCTTTGGCAAACGTGCCGAGCGCGTTCTGCGCCTGAATCAGAGTCAGGCGTCCGGGCGAACCATCGATGCCGTCGACGGCGTCAAGACGGTCGCTGAATTTCTTGAAGAAGAGGTTGCCCGTCCCGATGATGTAGATCGGAATGCCCGCGTTCTGCGCGATCTTGCGCGCCTGATCGTAGTTGGTTTTGCTGAACGTATCGACGCCGGAGGCGATGAGAAAGATGGCGCGGCGACGACCCTGCACGCTGCTCAACCCGCTGTAGTCGGACTTCTCCGGTTGATTATCTTCGAGCACCACGGAATCGGCGCGCCCGCCGGCGATGGTGAGCTTGAGGGCGTCGAAGAGATTGGTTTCGGTGAAGGCCGGTCGGTTTTTGATGAGCAGGTTGACGACTTCGTTGATGCGGCGCGGGTCGTTGGTAAAATCGGTGAGCGGCGTCGGGCGCATGTCGAAAGCGATGACGGAGACATAGTCGCCGCGTTGGACGGCGTCCTGCATGAAGCGCGCGGCGGGCACGATCACTTCGCGCCGCCCGTCTTCCTGCCCGCTGCTGCCGTAGTAGCCTAGTGCCTGTGTGAGACGGCTGAACTCGATGACGACGGCCACATTGAGCTTGGCCTCCGGCGTCGCGAAGTTGGTGATTTCCTGCTGGACGCCGTCTTCAAACACGCCGAAATTCGCCTGCTTCAAATTGCCGACGATCTGCCGACTTTTCTTATGGATCACCACCGTCTCGATGTTGACGAGGTTCGCGGCGACTTTCACGACCTCGGCCTCTTGCGGCGTGTTGATAATATCCTGCGGCGGCGGCTCCTCGTCCTGCTTCTCGCCCGGCGGTTTTTCTTCGCCCGGTCGCTTGTTCTTCTTCTGCGGAAGCGTCTCCGGTTTGCGGCGCGACTGCGCGAACGCGGCATCGCTCGCGAACGCATTGGCGAAGATGAGAACGAAAGCGACGGCGAGAGCGAGACCGCGACGATGGTAGAGAGAGTTTTTCATGGCACTACAAACCTCTTAAACTTGCAGGGGCGGGAAAACGATTGTTCGGTTGCTGATGATCACTATACGGCGCGTGCCGCTTCGAGAGCAAGAAAAGGTAGGATGCGAGGACGCGGGCGCGAGATGCCGCATCGCCGCCGCAGCATCCCGCGCCTCATCTGGCGAGTTGACGGGTTTAAGGCCGTGAGGAGCCGGAGACGGCTTCGGCTTCGACCGTCACGTCGAACATGCCGGAGTTGTCGCCGAGGTTGCCTTCGTTGACGCCGAGGAAAAGCGTGCCGTCGCGTTGCGCGACAAATTCGCGGTTCGCGCCGATAAAGATAAAGTCGTCGTTATCGTCTCCGATGACGGCGATGAGCGCGCCCGTCGGGTCGTTGCGCATCAACTTGTCGCGGTCGTTGAGGCGGGGCAGGCCGGTCGGCGTGGCGAAGTTGCCGCCGCCGAGCGAGACGCGTCCCGTGGCCGTGATGCGCAGGCGTTGACCGGCGCGCACCATCAAACCGCTATTGTTCCAGCCGTTGGAAGCGTTGTCGGCGCGCACGCGCAAGCGAATGGGAAAGTAGACCGGGGCAGCAGTGCTTGTCCGCGAGTTAGAGGCGCGGTCGCTGCCGCTTGGAGCCGCCGGTTCCGGTTGAGAGCGCGTGTTCGCGGGCGGATTCTGCGCGGCGGAGGCGGGCGCGTCGGAGCGGGCGCCGGCGTTTCGCTCGGCGTTCGGCGTGGTTTCGTCAACGCCGTCAGGGTTCGCGGCGGCGACGACGTTGCCGCTCGCATCGAATTCGATGGATTCGACATCTTCCATGTAGATGGTCATGCGGCTGCGCCGTCCGCGTGCGCCCGCGCCGATGAGCACAGTGAACTGCTGATCTTTATAGCCGATGATCTGACCGCGCACCACCGAGCCGTCGCGCAGGCGGATCGTATCGGCGAGCGCCGCCGCGCTCAAACCGAGCATGAGGACGACCGCGAAGGCCGTTGCGCGCAATGTACTCTTCTTCATAATTCCTCCCGGAGACTGGAACCACTAACGGATTAGAATAGCGGACGTTTACCAAACAGACATACGGCTTGGCAAGCGGGAGAGTAGCATGTTGCTGCAAAGGATGACCGGAAGCGGCGCGCGGGTTGCCTCTTCCCGGGGCTGGCTCTGAGTTGGCCCGGGGCTGTCAATGTGCCGATTGCGCTCCCGGTGAGCCGGAGAAAATTGAGCCGCGCGGTTTTCTGCTCCACTATTTTCTTGGCTATTCTCTGCATCTCCAATTAAGATGGAGCCACTACTTGATGTTGCCGCATTCCGGCGCGTGGGGCCGAGAGCGGCGGCACAATTTTATTTACCATCCAGAGGAGTTGACTATGACCTTACCGGCAAGGTATCGGGGGGCGGCTTATCGCTCATGGCTGAGCGAAGACCTCGGCGCATTAATCGAGTCGAAAGATTTGAGTCTATCCAATTTGCAGAAAGGCTATATCCGTTCGCGTTGGCTGCAACAGGTCTTGCGGTTGGAGTATGAATTGCAGCGCACGCTCAAAAAATATCAGGTCCTGCGGTTGGGCACTGCCCTCGGTTGCCTGTTCATTCTGATGCTCGTCAGTCTCGGATTTGAAGAGCAGCGATTGGGCGCATGGGCGAGCGGAGTGCGGTATGCGACGATCCTGTTCACGCTGTTCGTCTCGGCGAGCGTCGTCGTGGAGCAACTCTTCAACTACGGGCAACGCTGGCGGGAGACCGAGCAGATTTTAGAAAGGTTGCAAACCGAAGGCTGGCGATTCTTACAACTGAGCGGCCATTATCGACACTATGAGAGCCACGCCGAGGCATTCCCTGCTTTCGTCAACCAGGTGGAGGAAATGAGCCAGCGTGAAGTGGAGGTGTACAGTTCTCATGTGTTGCGGGAGCGGCGAAAGGGAGGTGTGGCGGAAGCGGAAAGCCCAAAAAAGTTGGAGACGCTGCCCTCGGAAGTCGGCCCGGCGGCAACTCCAACGGTTCCCATGCGCGACACACCGACAGCAGCAGCAGCGCCGCGCCGCGTCCAGCAACCACGGGTGTAATAAATTACCCGTCTCCCGTGGTCACATGGGAGTCGCTGGTAGAACGAGAACCCCGGCTGGTCCAGTTGCAGCATGAGTTAGCGACGGTGAGGGATGAGGGCGGCCATTCTTTTTGCGCCAACAAGTACTGGTACATTCAGGTCGCCCCGCGGGTGACGGAGTTAGTCGGCACGCAGGCCGCACTGGATAACCCCATCCTGCGTTCCCCCGAAGCACCCGAAGTTGCCTACAACGTCCTTTATCGCCTCTTACCGAACTGCCGCAACTGCGTCTGCGTGCCATGGTGATCTGACATCTCCGGGTGGAGCAGATGAAGGTCGAACTCCCGCCTTCTGTGGTGAGAAACTTTCCCAACGAAAGAATAAATTGAGATGAAATTTTCATTGACAGTAACAATTGTGTTTTTGTTGACGGCGTTTGCCGATGCGTCGCAGGCTCAAACCATGGCGCCGACAGCGTGGACACCGGAATGGCAAATGAAGGTGAAAACGCTCGGCCCGCCGCGCGTCTCCCCCGACGGCAAGCGCGTCGCCTACACCATCGTCAGCGAAATGATCACTGCGGACAAAAGCGAGTTTGTGACGCAGATTTTTCTATCCAATACGGATGGCAGCGGCTCTTTCCAGACCACGTTCGGAGAAAAGTCTTCGACCAATCCCAAATGGTCGCCGGACGGCAACAGTCTGGCCTTCACTTCAAACCGCAAGGACAACAAAAACAATCTTTATCTGCTGCGTTTGAACGGCGGCGAGGCCGAGCCTTTGACTGATTTGAAAAGCAGCATCGCCGATTACGAATGGTCGCCCGACGGTCGCATGATCGCGTTTGCGATGACGGACGCGAAAACCGAAGAGGAAGAAAAAAACGACAAGGGCAAGGCCGATCATCGCTGGGTTGATGAAAACGTCAAGATGAGCCGTCTGTACCTCCTCGCGCTGCAAGCGGACGCGAACGGCAAGCGCGAGCCGCGCAAACTTACGTTGGAGAATTACACGGTGAGCGGCAGTTTCGATTGGTCGCCGGACGGCAAACAGATCGTTTTCGCTCACACCAAAACGCCGGGTGCAAACGATTGGACGAGTTCGGACGTGTCGCTGGTGGAGGTGTCGAGCGGAAAAGTTTCAAGTCTCGCGGCCACGCCCGCCGCCGAAACTGCGCCGACTTTCGCGCTCGACGGAAAATCCGTGGCCCTCGTCATCAGCGACAATCCGCCGCGCTGGGCGCAAAGCGGTACGATCCACATTCTTTCGCTGGCTGGCGGGACGCCCAAATCTCTCGCCGCCTCTTACGACGGACAACCGAATATCGCGGGCTGGTCTGCCGACGGCAAGCGCATTTATTTCAGCGAGTCGAAAGGAACGGGAACGCGGATTTACGTGGTTGACGTGGCGGCCAACAAAGTCGCGGAAATAAACCAAACCGACGAAGTGTATCAAGCCGTCAATCTGAATCGTTCCGGCACGATGTTCGGCTTCGTGATGCAAACGCCCGAGCGCGCGCCGGAAGCCTACGTTTCCAAAATCGAAAATTTCGCGCCCGTCCAGATCAGCCGAGCCAACGCCGATTTGCCCAAACTGCCAATCGGCAAAACCGAAGTGATCAAGTGGAAGAGCACGGACGGCAGGGACATCGAAGGTCTTTTGACTTATCCGGTCAATTATCAGTCCGGACAAAAGGCGCCGCTCATTTTGAACATTCATGGTGGCCCCGCCGGAGTTTTTTCGCAAACTTTTATCGGCGGGCGCGGCGTCTATCCGCTGGCAACTTTCGCGTCGCGCGGTTATGCGATTTTGCGCCCGAACCCGCGCGGCTCGTCCGGCTACGGCACGCAGTTTCGCCGCGCCAATATTAACGATTGGGGCGTAGGCGATTATCAGGATTTGATGACGGGCGTGGACAAAGTTATCGAAATGGGCGTCGCTGACCCGAATCGACTGGGCGTGATGGGTTGGAGCTACGGCGGATTTATGACTTCGTGGATCATCACGCAGACCAAGCGTTTCAAAGCGGCTTCCGCCGGCGCGCCCGTCACGAATCTGATGAGTTTCACCGGCACGGCTGACATTCCCGGCTTCATCCCCGATTACTTCGGCGGATCATACTGGGAAAATATGGAAGCCTACGGGAAGCACTCGCCGATATTCAACATCAAAGGCGTCTCCACGCCGACGATGATTCAACACGGCGATGCCGATGTGCGCGTCCCCGTCTCGCAAGGCTACGAACTTTACAACGCGCTCAAAATGCAAAACGTGCCGACACGCATGATCGTTCTTCCGCGCCAACCACACGGGCCAAACGAACCGAAAATGCAGCTTGCTGCGATGCACAGCAACCTCGAATGGTTCGAGAAATATCTCGGTGCGAGCGGCGCATCAGCGCAAAAATAGCAGAGCTTTCGCGCTGCGGGCGCAAACATCCAGCGGAGGCGAAGAGTGACTTTTGTATATGTGTGCATTTTATTGTTGCTCAACTCGGCGGGCGTGCCCATCGTCGCTCAGTCGCGACCGGGGCAGACGCCGCGCCCGGTCGCCGCTTTGCGCGAGCAAGCTGAAATACAGCAAGGATGGTTGAAGCTGCGGTTGGAGCGCGTGCTGCCGCAATTGATGCGCAAGCATAACGTCAAGATGTGGCTCGTCATCTGCCGCGAGTACAATGAAGACCCGGTTTTCTTCTCGCTCGTCTCGCCGACCACGTTCGCGGCCCGCCGCCGCACGATCTATGTCTTCCATGATCGGGGCGAACGCGCGGGCGTCGAAAGATTAGCGCTCGGCGGCGGCTCTCAGGGCGGCCTCTACACCGTGTACCGCGACCCGGAAGTGGAAAATCGTGAACTGTACGGCGAAGGTCAATGGGCGCTGCTGAAAAAGTTAATCGCCGAACGCAACCCGACGAACATCGCCGTCAACATCTCTTCAACCCATGCTTTCGCCGACGGGCTTTCGGCGGGCGAGCGCGAGAAGTTGGAGACGGCGCTGGGAACGGAATACGCGCGCCGCTTCGTGCGCGCCGAAGACCTCGCGCTGGAGTATATCGAAACGCGCTTGCCTGAGATGATGCCGACGTACCGCCGGATGACGGAGACGGTGCATGCGCTCATCGCGCGCGGCTTCTCGAACGAGGTGATAACGCCCGGCGTCACGACGAACGAAGATGTCGTGTGGTGGCTGCGGCAGCAGTTGAACGATTCAGGCTTGAGTACCTGGTTTCAGCCGACGGTGCGCGTTCAGCGAGCGCAGAAGGCGGGCGTGACTATGCTTGCCGAAGACGCGCCTGTGATCATCGAACGCGGCGACGTGCTGCACGTTGATTTCGGCATTACCGCGATGCGCCTCAACACCGACACGCAGCACATGGGCTACGTGTTGCGCCCGGGCGAGCGCGACGTTCCCGCAGGCATCAAGCGTGCTCTCGCCAATGCCAATCGCCTGCAAGATTTGCTGTTGGAGCGGATGAAGCCGGGAAGACTCGGAAACGTCGTGCTCTCGGACACGCTCGCCGCGATGAAGGCGGAGGGCATCAATGGTTCCGTTTACACACACCCGATTGGCGACCACGGCCACGGAGCCGGCCCGCTGATCGGCTTGTGGGATCGGCAACACGGCGTGCCGGGGCGCGGGGAGGTGCGGCTCATCCCGAACTCGTGGTTCGCCGTTGAACTCTCGGCGCGCACGCCCGTGCCCGAATGGAACAATCAAGAACTCTGGGTCGGGCAGGAAGAGAACGCTGCCATAGATGAGGGGGGGCAGAGAGCGTGGGTGCTGCGACGGCAAACCGAGTACCACTTGGTGCGCTAAGAGTTTCGTCACACCGCCCTCTTGCCGAACGGTCCACAAGAGCAAAGGTGCTCTAATCTCAAGCACGCCTGCGAATGAGAGAGCCAAGCCTATCTCTATACGCTCCGTCTGATCAACCTTAATTTAGGGCGATAACATACTTGGTTCACCGATAGCTTTTGGAGCGCACCGTAGTCCACCCAACCTCTTTGCAGACTTTTGTTGTCGGTCACTGGATTGGGCTATTTCCCTCGAATGGTAAGCTCGGCAAGTTAAGAATATTAGTGCTAAAATTTGGGTCAAGTAGCGAGAGCATCGTGTCCAGCAAAACCTGATCATCTGACAAGGGGGCATAATAAAACTGTGAAGATTCTGATTACAGGGGCCGGCGGGCTTGTGGGAAGTCACCTGGCGCGTGCTCTAGGCTCTGAGCATCGAGTGCTCGCCCTGAAGCACCCAGATCTCGACACCACCGATGCCCCCGCGGTTAGGACACTAGCGCGGGATGAGCAGCCCTCGCTGATCATTAACTGTGCCGTTGTTGGCGTTGATGAATGTGAGAGCGATCCGGCGCTCGCGCGAGCAGTTAATATAACTGGGCCGCGCTTACTGGCCGAAGTAAGCGCCGAGATAGGGTCTGAGTTTTTACACTTCAGCAGCAACTAC
>JBPCIP010000059.1:0-6945 GCA_051006195.1 Pyrinomonadaceae bacterium | reverse complement strand
CCAATTTGTGAGTCAAGCAACGCGGCGTGTTATGATCGCAGTCTAACGAAGGCGAATCCGTAAACGCTTGCCAGTTGATGTCTCCGGCCCGGC
The DNA here is from genome assembly GCA_051006195.1 of Pyrinomonadaceae bacterium. GTDB lineage: Bacteria > Acidobacteriota > Blastocatellia > Pyrinomonadales > Pyrinomonadaceae > JAIVJZ01. The sequence goes on along the minus strand of JBPCIP010000059.1, from coordinate 6,852 downwards.
AGTTCACTGCTTGCCGTCACCAGCGCGGACGATTCTCCGGTCAACAAGATTAAAGAATTTATGAGGCGAACTTCCTTGACGCATTATTTCTTTGCCCTGGCGTTGCTCCTGTCGTTTGTGGCCGCGCCGCTCGAACTGTCTTCTCCGGCCTACGCGCTCGCGCCGCCCCAAGCACAACGCCGCGCGCCCGTCGCGCAGGGGACGGCGCAAAAATCCGCGACCGCCGCCGCGAAGCCCGCAACCGTTGCGGCTCAGCCCACGACCGCCGCGCCGACGCAGTCGCAGCTTGTCAGCCGCGTGCTGGCGAACGGCCTCGAAGTGATCGTCCTCGAAGACCATTCCATCCCGCTCGTCTCGCTGGAACTGGCCGTCAAGAACGGCTCCTACACCGAGCCGCCGGAACTCAACGGCCTCTCGCACCTCTACGAGCACATGTTCTTCAAAGCCAACAAGGCCATCGTCGAAGGGGCTGATTACCTGAAGAGCTACGATCAACTCGGCATCCTGATGAACGCTTCGACGCGCGAGGAGATCGTCAACTATTACCTGCACACGACCAGCCCGAACTTGCGCGTCGCGATGAACTACATGCGCGACGCCGCGCGCTACCCGCTCTTCGATGTGCGGCAGTTCGAGCAGGAGCGGCAGGCCGTCCTCGGCGAGATCGACCGCAACGAGTCGAACCCCGGTTTCTATTTGAATCAGGAGATGATCAATCGTCTCTTCTACAAGTATCCGAGCCGCAAGAATCCCATCGGCAACCGCCAGACCGTGACGGCGGCGACGACCGACACGATGCGCCTCATTCAATCGCGCTACTACGTGCCGAACAATTCGGCCTTGATCGTGACCGGCGACGCGAAGGCTGAGGAAGTATTCAAGTTCGCCGAGGAACTTTTCGGCGACTGGCCGAAGGGCGACGATCCGTTCGCCAAGTACCCGCTGGTCGAGCACCCGCCGCTCCCTAAAAGCGACGGCACGGTGATCAAACAGCCCGTCACAAACATCATCATCAACATCGGTTGGCATGGTCCTTCCATCGGCACAGACAATCCGGCCACTTATGCGGCAGACGTGTTCTCCTTTATCCTGCGCCAGCCGGATTCGCGTTTCCAACGCGCGCTCGTCGATACGGGGCTCGTCACCGTCCTTGATCTCTCCTATTACACGCAGCGCAACGTCGGCCCCATCCAAGTGCTGGCGCAGACGACGCCCGATAAAGCCAAGGCCGCGCTGCGCGCCATCTACAAAGAGATCGCCAGTTTCAACGACCCGAATTATTTTACGGACGAACAACTCGCTGCCGCCAAAGGTCTGCTCGAAGCCGACGACCTTTACGGGCGGGAGAAGTTGAGCGAGTACACGCACACGCTCGGCTTCTGGTGGTCTTCCACCGGACTCGATTATTTTCGCGGCTATCTCGGCAATTTGCGCCGCACCTCGCGCGCCGATATCAACCGTTATGTCACGACCTACATTCACGGCAAGCCGCACGTCGGCCTCGCGCTGCTCTCCGAAGACTCGCAGAAACAAGCGCAACTGACGCCGCAGGATTTGATCGGAGAGGGAGAGAAACGATGAATGATGAATGCGGAACGATGAATGAAACCCGTTGTCTTTACATTCATCGTTCCGCATTCATCATTTCTCTATCACGAACATGGAAACTCAAAATCAGGAATGGAAACAGGCGCGATTGATGACGTTTGTGCTCTCGCTGGTGTGCGCCTTCGGGTTGCTCTTCTCCGGCCATAGCGTGTCGGCGCAGGTAGCGCTGAAGCAGCAGGGCGTGGTTGTTCCGCAGGCAACTGCGACGCCCGCCCCGACGCCGGACAAAGAGAAAGTTAAAGAAGTTGCGCAGACGGCGGAGTCGCTCGTCACCGAGTTTGAAGTCAATGGATTGAAGGTGCTCGTCAAGCGGCGCGCGGGCAGCCAGTCGGTCTCAGCCGGATTGTTTCTGCGCGGCGGGGCGCGCAACATCACGGCGGAGAACGCCGGAATCGAAACGCTGATGTGGAACGCTGCGACCGAAGGCAGCGTGAGTTTCCCGCGCGAGACGCTGCGCAAAGAACTCTCGCGTATGGGCACGGTCATCGGTTCGGGCGTCAACTACGATTATTCCGCTCTGACCTTCGGCTCGACGCGCACCAACTTCGACCGCTCGTGGGAAATTTTCACCGACGTGGCCCTCAGGCCCATGTTCGCGCCCGAAGACGTTCAGCGCGTGCAGAACCAACTCGTCATCTCCAGACGCGACGACACGGACACGCCGGATTCTTTTATTCAAGTGCTGCAATCGCGCGTGGCCTATGCCGGCCACCCCTACATGAACGACCCCGACGGGACGGAAGCAACTATCAGCCGTCTCAAGCTCGAAGATTTGCGCCGCTATCACACGCAGATGATGCAAACTTCGCGGCTCCTGCTGGTCCTCGTCGGCGATTTGGACGCCGCGCAACTGAGAGGGCGCATCAACGCTTCATTCGGCAAACTCCCGCGCGGCGACTATCGCCCGTCGCCCGTCGCGTCGCTTGCCTTCGACGCCGCCACGGTCGATGTCACGCAGCGCGCGATCCCGACGAATTACGTGCAGGGCGTCTTCGCCGCGCCGCCCATCTCTTCGGACGATTTCTACGCGATGCGCGTCGCCTCGTCGCTCCTGAACGACCGCGTGCTCGTCGAAGTGCGTTTTCGCCGCAACCTCTCTTACGCGCCGGAGGCGTTTTTGCGCAGCCAGGGCGCGAACGTCGGCGGCATCGCCGTCTCAGCCGTTGATGCCAATCAAGCCATCAGCGTGATGCTCTACGAAATCTCCAAACTGCAACGCGAAACGGCGAACACCTCCGACATCGCCTCGGTCATCTCCGGCTTCCTCACGCGCCATTACATGGGGCAGGAGACGAACGGCGCGCAGGCGGGCGACCTCGCGCAGTATGAACTCATCGGCGGCGGCTGGCGCAACTCGATCACGTTCCTCGAACGCCTGCGCGCCGTCACCCCGCGCGACGTGCAGCGCGTCTCGCAGAAGTACATGCGCAATCTCCGCTTCGTCGTCCTCGGCGACCCGGCGCGCGTAGACAAAAACGTCTTCACCGCGCAGGTCAGCGACTAATAGAGCAATGCCGAACGCGGGTGGGAGATGAAAAAGCAAGTTGCTTTTTCATCTCCCACCCGCATTTCATTTTGGTTTTAAACAGCCCCGCCCGTGTGCAACCTGATTTCCCTGTCATCAGCAAACGCCGCCGCTTGTCAACCGGATAAGCGATGAAGTAAGTAATGCGGGTGAGCATCCGCAAACAACTGTTGGTTTTGTCGCTGTGCATTGCTGTCCCGCTGTTGCTCGTCGGTGCGGCAAACTTGTATGAACTGTGGCGTACAAGTAAAACTGACTTGAACAGATTGCTGGAGCAACAATCGCAATTAGCCGCTATTGCTCTCGAACGTTGGCTCGAAGCGCAACGTCAGCCCCTCACGACCATAGCGGCCTACACGGCGACTCGGCAACGGCTTCCCGTGAACTACCTGCCGTTCATGGTCGCAACCCGCCCGTACTGGATCGATCTGCGCGTTCTGGATGCAGGGAACACAGAAGTTCTGACCGAACCGGCACACGTCCAAGCCTTGTCTCCGCAAATTTCAAACGTCCTGCTCAAAGAGTTCAGCGAAAGCCGTCTCTGGTCAATCGCCACCGATTGGACGGGCGGCGCACAAAGTCCGGCGTTGGCTTTCGCCGTGCCGATTAAGGATGGCGGGGCGGTCGTGGCGCGGGCGCGCTCCGAAGCGATGCGCGACATCTTCCGCGACATAGACTTGACGGCGGGCGAAGTGCTCACCGTCGTTGATTCGCAGGGGCGCATTCTCTATCGCAGTTCGAGCGGTCAGGAGGCCGGTGAGTACGTCGGCGAGAGCCTCTGTGATTCGCCGCTGCTGACGGCGCTTGACGGCAGGCGCACGGCGCTGGTCGAAATCGAAAGCCCGTTCGATGGCGTGCGGCGCGTGCATGGGTTGGCGCGGGCCGGGGAGACCGGCTACACGATCAAGATCGGGGTGCCGAGCGCGGCCTTATATGCCCCGGCGCGCTCTCAGTTCGAGCGTTACGCGCTTTACAGCGTCGTCGCCCTTGCGTGCGCGCTGGTCGCCGCGCTCGCCTTCGCACGGAACATCACGAAGCCGGTGCTGCGTTTGAGTGAGGCGGCGCGGCGCATCGGCGGCGGTGAGGCGCACGTCCGCACCGACGGCGAAGGGGGCGGCGAAGTCGGCGCGCTCGGCGCGGCCTTCAACTCGATGGCGGAACAGATCGGGCGGCGCGAAGCGCGACTCAAAGAGTTGAACGATTTGAAATCCGAGATCGTGAGCAGCGTGTCGCACGAACTGCGCACGCCGCTCACCACTATCAAGACTCTGGCGGCGTTTATTCTGCGCACCGAACCGCCGGAGCAAGAACGCCGCGAGAGTCTGGAGATCATCGCGCAGGAGTGCGACCGGCAAATTGATCTCGTGACGAATCTGCTCGATTTGTCGAGCATCGAGGCCGGGACTTTCCGCTATCATCCGGCGCGCACCGACCTGCTCGAACTACTCGACACCTGCCTGCGCATCGAACGGCATCAAGCCCAACTGCACCGCCACCAACTAATCGCCGACTTGCCGGAGAGTTTGCCTTTGGTGCAAACAGACGGCAGGGCGATCCGCCGTGTGCTCTGCACGCTCATCGAGAACGCCATCAAGTACACGCCCGACGGCGGGCGCATCACTCTCAGCGCGCGGGCGGACATTGAGACGGTCAGTATCGAAATCAGCGACACGGGGCGCGGCATCAGTGCAGCCGATATGCCGCACATCTTCAAAAAGTTTTATCGCGGGCATCAATTGGCGGGACCAGCCAGCGAGAGCGGCGAAGTGCCCGCGCACGACATTGATGTGCCCGACGAGGTGCCGGGCGTCGGTCTCGGATTGTATCTGGCACGCACCATCATCGAACATCTCGACGGTCAACTCGAAGTGCGTAGCGAAGTGGGAACAGGCAGCGCCTTCATCGTGAGCCTTCCGGTGTGGCGCGAGGGAATGGAAGAGAAACAAAGGAGTTAATAAGGAGAGTATGCCAGGACGAGTGCTGATTGTTGATGATGATGCCGGGTTGCTGCGTGCGCTCGAAATGACGCTGCGCGCCGACGGCTACGACGTGCGCACGGCGCGCAGCGGCGCGGACGCGTTGATTCGCCTCGCCCAACTGCAACCTGATCTCATCATCAGCGACATTCGGATGCCCGGCATGGACGGCCACATGCTCGTCCGCACCCTGCGCGATGCGCCGCGCACGAAACTCATCCCCGTCGTCTTCCTCACTGCCAAAGACACGAAGGACGACCGCATCGCGGGCTTCCGCGCCGGAGTGGACGGGTATTTGACCAAGCCGTTCGAGCCGGACGAACTGCTCGCCGTCGTCGCCTCGATCCTTGCCCGCGTCGAACGCACCCACACGGAAATCGCGCGTATGGTCGGCGCGGATAAAAGCAATGAGACTCTTTTCCTTGACGAATATCTGACGGAGTCTGAGAACCGGATCGCGGCGGCGGTGGCGCGCGGTTTGAGCAATAAAGAGATCGCGGAAGAGTTCCATATCAGCAGTCGCACGGTCGAGACGCATGTCCGCCGCATCCTCGCCAAAAAGCGTTTCAGCAACCGCGTCGAAATCGCCCGCTTCGTGATGGAGCGCGGCGGGTCGTCTTCCTCATAAATTCGTTCCGCCCATCATCACTTCCAGCCGCGCCCGCTCGCCTGTTTCAGCAAGTCTGACCTGCCCGACCCGACGAAGCATGTACGTGGAATTGCGTACTCAATATACGCAATTCCGCAGACGCTCGGCCCCAATCCCTTGTCCTACCTTAATCGCTGTCACGACGAATCAGCATTCTCACACGAGTGAGAACAGGCGGGTGTTCGTTGTATCGGGCAAGGGGGGGCGGGGCGGGCTGTCACGGCTCGCTCCGACCATTTGCCAACGGGAAGTTCGGCATCGCTTCAACTCGAAGGGTCGCAAGCATGAAGAAACTCATCAAGGGATTACACAAATTTCATCACACGTACTTCACCAAGCAGCGGCGTTTGTTTGAGCGGTTGGCATCCGGCCAGCATCCCGAAACACTGTTCATCACCTGCTCGGATTCGCGCATCGACCCGAATCTGCTGACGCAAACCAAACCCGGCGAAATCTTCACGCTGCGCAACGCGGGCAATATCGTGCCGCCTTACGGCGCAGTCGGCGGCGGTGAAGATGCGACGATTGAGTACGCAGTTGCAGTGCTCGGCGTGCGCCACATCATCGTCTGCGGCCACTCGCACTGCGGCGCGATGAAAGCGGTGCTTCATCCCGAAACGCTCGATGCGCTCCCGACCGTTGCCGCGTGGCTCACGCATCTGGACTCGGCGCGGGCGCATGTCCTGGAAACGAATCATGGATTAACCGACGAAGACTTGCTCGCCCGCCTCACCGAACAGAACGCGCTGACTCAACTCGAACATCTGCGCACGCATCCGACCGTCGCCGCAAAGTTGGTCGCGGGTGAACTGCAACTGCACGCCTGGGACTACCAAATCGGCATCGGTTCCGTGTCAGCTTACAACGCCGACGCGGGAAAATTCATTTCCGTCATTGATACGGAAAGAGCGCCCAGGCCACGGCGCTCACGGCGCTCACAAACTCCGCAGGCCATCGCGCAAACAACTTGGGTGTAATTAAAAGTGGGACTCAGCGTTGAACTCTCAAGCATTGGCTTGACGAAGCTGAGTCCAATATGATTTCCATTCCTGATTTGCTCTCGTGACGCGCAGAGCCAACATCTTCTCGGCGTT
>JBPCIP010000058.1:0-81639 GCA_051006195.1 Pyrinomonadaceae bacterium | reverse complement strand
TCTCCGGTGGTATCACCGACAACACGGGAGTCGCTCTGTGCCGCACCGCCACCTTGACGAATTGTACGGGTGGTCCGGGCGCTACTACCACGAACGGGACGGGCGTAGACCGCCTTGACTCGGTCGGTTTCACCGGTTCCGCAGCGCAAACGGCACGTCCCTTTTTCATTGAGGGAACTGGCTTGCCACTGGGGCCTGCTGCCACCATCGCGGATGCCGCTGACCAGATCAGCTATGTGCGCCGGATTATCTCACCTGGATTTCCGCAGGACACGAACATCAACGCGAACGACTTCATCCTCGTCTCGGTGACGGGTAATTTTACTACTGCGGCTGGCGGCGACACCGCAGTGCTCCTCGGCGCGCCGGGGCCGGAGAATTTGAGCAGCCATATCGTGCGCAGCAATAATGTGAAAGCGACGCTGCTGGAGCCAACCGTCGCTTCAAACACATCTCCGAACCGGGTGCGCACCGGCACGGGCGATAGCGGCACTGTCAGCTTCCGTCGCACCATCAGGAACAACACGGGCAGGACGATCACGAGTTTCCGCTACCGTGTCAACGACCTCTCCACGCTCAACAATGACGAAGGTGATACGGCGCGGGCGATACTGGCATTAACCGACTCGGTTGAATTCGTCTACGACCCCGATGGCAATGCAGGCACGGCTAACACGACTGCTCTGAGCACAACATTGCAAGCGCCGGCGACGACGAATCCGGGTGGCGGCATCAACGCGAGTTTGCTCGTCAATTTGCCGCCGGGCGTATCGGTTGCGTCGGGCAGTTCGTTTAGTGTCAACATCACTTTCAACATCATCCGGGCGGGTAATTACCGCTTCTCGCTCAATAGCGAGGTGTTGTTGGAAGCAATCCAAACGAGTGTCAGTTCCGCACAAAAGAATACGAGTAGGAAGTGAAGCCGTTAACGCAAGTGCTTCGTGCTTCCGTTCAGCCTCTCACGGCTGAACGGAAGCGCACTTCTCTTCACCGATGACCGGCAATTGTCTGGAACTATGGTGGAGCGTGCTCTTCCTTTGAATGAGACCCCATATGGTTTAAGCCGGCTGCGCCACCGGTCAACAAATGGATGTACAAACTTTACGCGACTTCGCTATAATGCTTTAGCGGAGCATTCATTCCGAAGAAGCAGAATTCCAGGCGATTTGCCTTAATCTTCGGTTAGCTTCGGTCTGGCACGATTTAAGATTGATGAAGGAGAGTCTCGCAATGATAAATAATCAGGATGGCAGATTAGAAGAGCAACAAACCCAGCCCGCTGATGATCGGCTGGGAGTAAATGTGGCGGAGAAGAAAGCCTTTGTTGAACCGGAAATTTCCGACCCGGTTGACGCTCTTAAAGCCACTACTTTTTTCTTCCAATTGAGCGACATTGGCAGCATCTAGAGGCGACGACGCGATGTGTGGCACGGCTGGATTCCAGCTGTTTCTTTAGTCAAGGGTGGGATTTACAAATTCAGCGGAGCAGTTTGAACGGGCGATGTTCTACACCATCGCCCGTCGCATTCTGCGGGTGCGGGCTTCCGACGAATGGTCTGCACAAGTATCAGATCGGTCTTTCAGGGCACATTGCTTACAGCCCACGTCCGCGCCTTCTTCCGCCACCTTTCATCACACCATCGAGATCACAAGGCAGGAACCGCCCGAATTCGCGCGTTCCGACCTCAAGACCTTTGAGATTTTTTCCGGTCAGTGTTACACGGATGGAGAAAGTTCCTACCTGACCGTAGACGATTCGCTGATCCACACCGGCCCGCGCTCGTCTCAACTCACGACCATCTGGATCGGCTCGACGCCTCACGCCCGCCAGCCGCTTTCCCTGAGCAAAGTCATATCATATGCGATACAGGCGGCTCTGCGCCGCTGCGGATTATTCCCCTTGCATGCGGCGGGCTTAATTGCGCCTGACGGAGAGAAGGGCTTGTTAATCATCGGCGAATCCGGCAGCGGCAAGTCAACCCTGACCCTGCAACTTGCCGCCGGTGGCTGGCGCTATCTCTCTGACGATAGCATCGTTTTGAGTGAGGAGGCGGAAGGCGTGGCGGCGCACGGATTCCGGCGCAGGTTTGCCGTCACTGCTCGTTCCCTCGCCGCCTGCCAGATGCCGCGCTTATCGGGGGCGCTTGAAGAGCGCATGCCCTTCGATGAGGACAAGCAGTATCTCGACCCCGCCACGGCTTTTCCCGGACAGTTGGCCGTCTCGTGTCAACCAAACGTCCTGCTGTTTCCCATCATCACTAAGCAGGCGCATAGCGCCGTCGAATTCTTACCCCGTAGCGCGGCGATGGTGCATCTGGCAACTTTTTGCCCCTGGGCCTGCTACGACGCTTCCACCTCGCGTGAGCACCTGCGCGTCATCGCGCGTCTGACAGGGCAAACGAAGGCGTATCTGCTGCGCGCTGGCCGCGACCTCCTGGAAGAGGCGGGAAGAGCGGAGGCGCTCGTCAGCGAACTCTTTTTGAATAACTAACTCACCTTACGCGGAATATTAAATCTTGCGGCTGTGCCGCCAGATGTGCGGAAAAGACCCGTGTTTCCGTCCAGTCTGCCCCCGAAAAAAGAAGACGCGACTCAACGTTGGGGGAGAAGAGGGAGGCAGAACCGCACAAAGTTGGAGAAGTGCTGACGAAAAGGCAGAGCCTTTCCGCACATCGGCGGGCACAGCCCGAAATTTCTACTTTCGCGTAAGGTGAGTTAATAAATAAATGAATTACCGTTTTAATTTATGATGACACAAAATGAATTGTGATCTGCTTAGGATGTCGTCCGGGTGGTGCGAATGATGAGTTCGGTCCCGCTGTTGAGGTCGAGGTCATCGCGCCCTTGTGCGTAGACAGAACCAGCGCCAGCGCCAGCGCCGATAACTGCGCCGATGGCCGCGCCACGGCCTCCGCCGGAAATTGCGCCGATGATCGCGCCGACCGCCGCGCCGATAGCGGCGCGCTCAGTCGTGCGGTTGGTCTGGCTGTCCCTCTCCTGTACGTTGCCCCTCTCGTTGTCCACGCGCACGTCTTCGCCGCCCGGCGCGCGGACACTCTCGACGACGGCGGCAAACTCCTGTGTGCGCCCATCGCGCAGGCGGATGCGCTCGAAGTTGAGCGTCATCTCGGAACGACCTGCGATGCGCCCGCCGCGATCAATGCGAGAGACAGTGCCTTCGATGATTGCGCCTGCAAAGACGGCTGGCTCGCTGACGGTCAGGGTGAAGCGGTCGCCTTCGCGCGAAGTGGCGGTGCTCAGATTGTCGTTGAGCGTTGTGACGAAACGCATATTGCTCCCGATCACAAAACCTTCGTAGGGCGGCGCGGCGGGCGCGGGGCGCGGGGCGCGGCTTCTGATGACGGGCGGCGCGGGGCGTGGTTGCTGTCGTGGTTGCTGCTCTGTCGGCCCGCTTCGAGGCTCGCCCTGCTGCCGGTTGCGCGGAACGTTTCCGGCGCTCGCCGTGCGTGCGGCTTCCGGCTCGCCGTAGATGTTGAAGCGCGCCACGTTGGAAATCCTGACATAGGTGCTCTGCACGACGACGGGCAGATCGATTTGCGCGTCGCGGATGCGGCGCGTCACACGCAGGCGGCTGCCGTTGTCGATTGAATCGAAGTTGACGGAGAATTCGTCATCCCGATTGCCGATGGAACTGACCATCAATTGATCGCCGTAAAGGGTGGCACGCGTGCTCACCGTGTGGCCGTCGTCTGCCTGCTCGGTGCGCGTGCGCCCGTCGGCCTCGAAGCTGACGCGGGGCGCACGCGTCGAGCCGATGTTGATGATGCGCCCGCGCCGCTCAATGGCGATCTGATCGGGCGCGGTGAGGCGCGTCGTTAAATTATCGATGACGCGCTGCTGCTGCTCGCCGGGCAGGAGAAAGGTGGCGGCTCGCTCGGCGGCCTCGCGCGGGTCGTCGCTGCGCGAGAGGTCGAGGCGGTACAAGCCAGTCAAGGGGGAGTCAGTCGCAGCGGTCGGGGTGCGGCTCGTCGTCGCACGCGGCGTCGGGCGTCTTTGAGAACGGCGACGTTGCGGTGGCTGCGCCTGCAATGCAGTCAAGTTGATGCTCACAAGCGCGAACGCCGTTATTACTGCCATCATACATCTGACTTTGTTCATGTGTCTGACCTCCGCGCTCTGGAAATTTGTGTTCCGGTGTTAATGAATGCAGACAGCGCCATGTAGATTTTCACTACTTTGCACAACCTCCACGGCAAAAAGACTCTCGGATTCTTTGGGAACATCTACATCAGTCTTAACAAGATTGGGACACGGGCAAAAGACTAACCATGAATTCACACGAAACGACCCGAAACGACACAGCATTCAGCTTTCGCGTGATTTGTTTGGTGTTGATTCGTGTGATTTCGTGGCTCATGTTTCCCCTCTATCCCAATGTTGTAAGTTCCGATTTAGTAGTTCATCATTCGAGTTTTACCAACTTAAGCAGCTATCGGTAGCTGCGAATTGGATGTTTCTTCAGTTTCTTTGCTTTTATTATACTTTCTTGGTGCGGCGCCTTTCAGCGCAAGCGCCGCAAAATTGCCAGCATGAATCTCCAGGTGATTCGCCAACCTGCCCGCCGAAGCGACTGCCTTGCGGTCCCACGGACCCATCGACAGTGGTTCATAAGCGGCTGCCGTCAGCTTGAGCAGCGAACCAGACAGCAAGGCCAAGCTGATGCGTCGCTCCATAGCACGCTCACTCCGCGCCCGCGGCATCTCCATCGCGCATGTGCCTTGCGCCACAAAGAAGTTGGTCTGCCACAGGCCACCAATGTCTATACGCCGCTCTGATCTCTTCAGTCGTCAACTCGCGGGCGGTCGTTCCCATCAACAAGGGACTATAGTTCACCGGGTCATCAACCCGCACCGCGTCAATGATTGTTTGGTACGCCGACCGGAAATGCAAGTTCCGCCAACGCCTGATTCTAACCTCACGCGCTTGGACTTGAACCCGGAAGTCCTCATCGGCGCGGCCTTCGGGTCGCTTGGCACCCGGATGCAGCGTGGGCAGCGGGGGCGACCACGCTGTGCGCGCCGTTTCGGGCGCGGTACACGCCGCATCAAAGAAAGTCGCCGAACGCTTACTTAGAGTTACCCGCCGAAGCTGCGGCGGAAGAGATAGGCCATTTTGATGAAGAAGGTGCGCCCGTTGCGGCGGAAGCCTTGTTCGAGTTGGCCGTTGATGGGCGAGAAGCTGCCGAGGTTGGCGTCGTCGTTGTAGCCGACGTAGAAGGCCGTGCCGGGGTTGGGCGTGTAGCCCAGAAGAAATTGGCCGCGCGCACGTTTCGGCAATGTCTCATAGTCGATGCGCGCCCGCGCGAAGAGAAAGCGCGTGAACTGATAAGTGGTGCGCCACGAGATCAAGTTGACATCGAAGGCGACACGGTCTGTGTCGTAGCGGCGCAAGCGACTTTTAGTGTAATCGAGCGTCGAGCGTAGTTCGTTGGTCGGCTGGTAGGCGAACGAACCGCGAAACTCAAGCAGGCCGCCGGGGCCGGGGTCGAGCGGCGCGTCGGGGTCGAGTAGCGCGGCGGGGCTGACGCGCGGAAATCTGCGCCCCGCGCCGAAGTCGAAATCAAAATGGCCGTCGCGATAGACGGCGCGGGCGTTGAACGAATATTTTTTGCTCGGACGATAGCCGCCGAAGAGGAAATAGTGATTCTTGCGCGAAGAGCGTTCGGAACTCTCCCCGGCAAACGCCCCGGCTTGATTCGGCCCGCGTTTCGCGCCGAACTCCTCCTCGATCAAACGCTCGTAGGCGTATTCGTAAGCCGCGCCGAAGTTGAGTTGTTTCTGGAAGAACCACTGGAAATTGGTTTCGCTTTCCCACGCCTGGCTGCGCCCCTGAAAGTCGTAGCTGATGAAAGAGAAATTGTGGACATGCCAGTTGATAAGCGTGGCCTTCGGTTTCGGCGTCGTGTCGTAGCCGGTGAAGAGGCTGGTGAAATTCGTGTTCGTGCGTGAGACGAAGCCAACATCGGCGCGGTAGTCGCGCGTGCGCCCTTCGCTGTAGAATTCGTAGCCGAAATTGCGTCCCTGCTGCGTGTAGTCCAACGTGTAACCGAACCCGTTGCCGGTGCGCAACGCGGTGCGGTCGAGGTTGGGATCATAAAAGCGGCTGCGCGAGTTAGCGCCGACGGCGGAGAAGCTCAAGGTCTTCTGCGGGTCGAGGCGAAAACGACCGTCGATGCCGCCGGTATGATTATGCTTTTCGATGAAGTTGTAAGTCGTGCCGATCAGCCCGACAGTGTTCTCCTGCCCCACGTTGCGATTCAAGCGCACGACACCGATGTAAGCGTTCTTGTCGAGAAAGCGCGTATTGCGCACGTCGAGCCGCTCGTCGCCGACGAACGTGCCGGGGCCGTTGTCGCTGGCGACTAAAACTCCGTAAGTATTCGGGCCGCGTCGTCCGGTCAACTTCAAGGCCACGTCCGGGTCGACGATGGCGCGCGTGTTGACGACGCCGAGTTGCGTCTGAAAAATCTCGATGCCTTCGAGAAAGAACGGGCGACGTTCGGGGAAAAAGATCGGGAAACGCTGATTCGTCGTCACCACCAATTGATCCGCTTCGACCTGCGCGAAATCGGGATTCAAGGCGAGGTCGAGCGTCATCGTCGGCGAGATGGCGAACTTGCCGGTGAGTCCGGGTTCGAGGACGATGGGTTCGTTGACGAAGCGGCCCGGATCGATGAGGCCGGGAGTTGCCCGCAACACGGAGGGCGGGACGGAGCGGAGGCGTCGCCCGGTCTCGGAGACCGTCAAACTCGGAATCAGATCGATGGTGCGCTCGGTCGAGATGTCTTCCAGCCCCGTGATATGTCCAGCCTGATTCAGGATGCCGTTGATGTCGCGCGAGATCGGCATCCACGAATCGGTCTCGTTGTTGAATCTCTGAATCTGTCGAAAAATTTGCACGCCCCACTGCTTGCCTTTGCCCACTTCATACTTGAGCGACTTGAACGGGATCGCCACTTCCACCACGTAGCCGTCGGAGGTGATCGCGCCTTTCGATTCCATCACGACGTTGACGCTGAAATCCACGCCTTGCCCTTCGGTGCGGATGCCGTCCTGCTGGATGCCCAGCGGGTTGAACACGAAGACGTAAGCCTTACGCTTGTCGTTGAAGGTGTCCAAGAGGATGCGCACGCTATCGTCGTTATTCAACACGTCGTCGCGTTTGGCGACGGTCGCGCGCACTTTGCCCGGTTCGTCGTGGGCGCGAAAGGCAAGGTAGAGCGTGCGTGCGTCGTAGCCCAGATAAACTTCCGTGGCCTGCGAAGGCGCGGTGTTGTCGCCGGGACTCGTCTGGTAGAAATCTTTGAGCACGGCGGACTGCCGCCAGATGGCATCGTCCAGCTTGCCGTCGATAACGGGCGACTTGTCAAAGCGCGGGACGCGCACAGGACTCGCCTTCTCCGGCGGCAGCGCGACCGAGCCGCGCGTGGCTGAAGCGTTAAGGGCAGCGGTTTTGATGACCGGCGTCGTGCCGCGTGCCGGCGTCACTGCTCCGGCAGACGAACCGACGGTCGAGAGCGGCTGCGTGCCGGTCTGATCCGCAGGCGCGACCGTCGGCGTCCCGGTGTTATTGACGGCAGGCGCATCTGTCTGCTTGCCGCTTACAGTCGCATTTCTTTTGTCGTCTGAAGAGGGCGCGCTTGAGGCGGGCGTCGGTGTGGGCTGCGGCACGGACTGGGCGTGAGCAACGAGCGGGCAGCACAATAGCGCGAAAACTAAAAGAGCTTTTATGTTCATAATCCCCTACGAAGTTTACGGATGTCGGGTGAGAGCCTTTTCAGTTTTTGCTGCTCACAGGCGCGGCCTTGTCCGTGATGTATTTGCGGCTGGGGGAAAGTCGCGGAAATTTCTCGATAAGGTGAAGAGCGATGGTCGAGAGCCGTCGCCCTTCACCTTATCGCGGGTCAAATGCTGCGCCGGATCAGGTACGAGGCTTTGATAAAGAAGGTGCGCCCGTTGCGACGCAAGCCCGGTTCGAGTTGTTGGGTGAACGGGTTGAAACCGTTGCGTTGCAAGTCGTCGTTATAACCGACGAAGAAGGATGTGCCGGGGTTCGGCGTCCAGCCAAAGAGAAATTGGCCGCGCACGCTGGTCGAGAGCGTGCCATAGTCGATACGACCGCGCGCGAAGAGAAAGCGCGTGAACTGGTAAGTGGCACGCAGCCTGTAGATGTTGTCGTCGAAGGCGACGAGTCCGGTGTCGCGGCGCGTCAGTCGCGCTTTAATGTAGTCGAGCGAAGTGCGCAGCGCGCTCGTCGGCTGGTAGGTGACGCCCGTCTCAATGTCGAAGCCGTTGGCCGAGCCGGGGTCGAGCGCGGGTTCGTTGTCCGGGTCGCGATTCGGGTCGGCGAGATAGGCGAGATAGACGGGGCTGACGCGCGGGAATCTGCGCCCCGCGCCGAAATCGAAATCGAAGATGCCGCGCCGCGTGCCCGTGAAGAAATAGGCGTAAATTTGCTTGTTGAATTGGCGTTCGCTATAGACGAAGATCGTCTTCTGCCGTGTCTGGCGTTCGGAATCGTCCCCGGCGAACGCGCCCGCCCGCTGCGCTGCGCGCCGCGAGCCGAACTCCTCTTCAAAGACTCGCTCGTAACCGAAATTCGTGCCGATCTGCACGAAGGTCTGGTGCGCGAAACTGAAGTTGAAATTCGTGCCGTCGATCCAGCCTTGATGTCGCCCCTGCCAATCGAAACTCGTCTGCGTGAAGTTCTGGAAACGGAACGAGGTCAAAATCGCTTTCGGGTTCGGCTCCGTACTCAGGCGGAAACCGAAGTTGGAATTATTGGTGTTGGTGCGCCGGGTGAAGCCGACATCGGCGCGATAGTCGCGCGTGCGCCCGGCGCCCTCGAAGACGTAGCCGAAATAACGTCCGGTGTAATCAAGGATGTAGGAATAGGCGAAGCCGTTGCGATTGCGATAGTCGGTCACGTCCGTCGCGAGATCGCGGAAGAAGTTTTTCGAGTTCGTGCCGATGACTTCAAAGCCCGCGATGGTTTTCGGGTTGAGTTTGAACCGCCCGTCGAGGCCCAGCACCTGATTGTGCCGCTGGATGAAATTGTAGCTCGTGGCAAACAGCCCCACGCTCGATTCGCGCCCCACATCGCGCTTCAAACGCAGGACGCCGATGGTCGCATTCTTATCCACGCGCTCGTCGAAATTAAGACGGCGCGAATCGTTCGCATCGCGCAGGAGCGCGTCTTCGCGTTCCTCTTCGCTGAAGTTGCCGGGGCCGTTGTCGGAGGCGAGGATGAGGCCGAAGGTATTGCGCCCGCGTTTGCCCGTGAGTTTAACGGCGTAGTCGGGGTCGATGATCGCCCGCGTGTGGACCACCTGACTCGATGTGTCGAAAATCTCTTTGCCTTCGAGGAAGAAGGGGCGCTTCTCCTGAAAGAAGATGGGGAAGCGTTGGTTGGCCGTGACCACGGTTTGATCCGCTTCGACCTGCGCGAAGTCGGGGTTATAAGCGAAGTCGAGCGTGACGGTGGGCGTCAAACCAAACTTGCTCGTCAGGCCGAAATCGAATTCGACGGGTTTGTTCAGCAGCCGACCGGGGCCGAGTTGCGGCTGGCCGGCGGCGACGTTCGGGAAAGGCGTGGGCAGCAGCGTGCGCACGCGCCTGCCCGTCTCCGAGATGGTGAAACTCGGAATGATCTCAAGCGTCCGCTCGGTGGAGATGCCTTCGAGGCCGGTCAGCTTTCCGGCTTGAATGAGGTTGCCCTGCACGTCGCGCGATAGCGGCATCCACGAATTTAATTCGTTGTTGAAGCGTTTGATGCGACGGAAGAAATGCGCGCCCCAGAGTTTGCCCTTCCCCGCTTCGTACCTGAGCGACTTGAACGGGATCGCCACTTCGACCGTGTAGCCGTCCGAGGTGATCATGCCTTTCGATTCCATCACGAGGTCGAAGCTGAAATCCTCGCCGTTGTTTTCGGTGAAGATGGCGTCGGCCTGCACGCCGAGCGGGTTGAAATCCATCTCGAAGGCGCGGCGCTGATCGTTGAAAGTGTCGAGAAAGAAGCCGACGTAGTCGTCATCGAAAATCTGATCGCGTTTGGCGACGCGGGCGCGCACTTTGTCCGGCTCGTCGTAGGCGTGAAAAGCGATGTAGAGAAACTTCGCATCGTAGCCGATGAACGCCTCGGTCGGCTTGGACGGCGCGATGTTGTCGCCCGGTTCGGTTTGATAAAAATCCTTGAGCACCCGCGCCTGCTTCCAGATGTCGTCGTCGAGTTTGCCGTCGATGACGGGCGCGCGGTCGAAGCGCGGAACCTGGACGGGGCTGGCTTTCTCCGGCGGCAGGACGACGGCGCGTCCCCGGCCCGCCGCGACTTTCGCATTCTCAACTGTTTTTGTGACCGTCGAACTGTCGCTCGTCGTGGTGGCGGGCGCGACGACCGGGGCTTCACTCGGCGTGCTCGTGGTGGATGAAGGGGTGGGCGAAGGAACTGGCGTCGGTTCGGGGGCGGCATCTTTCGCGCCGCTGCTCGAATTTGCTTTCTGCTGCTGCTCCTGCGCGTTGAAAAGAACATCGAGACGATTGAAACTCTGTTTGACGTGCGCGGTCGCGCCTGCCTCCAACTTGAAGGAGAGCAGAACATCCGCCCCGTGCCGTTGGACCTGCGCGTTCTCATACCCGCGCCCATGCAAATCGGCGACGAGCGAAGCCGCGGCTCCGGCTTCCGCCTGCGGTATTCGCACGACGAAATAATCGCCGCTCTCGTAGGCCGTGTAATTGCCTAAGGCGGCATCCGAAGTGATGGTGACGCGCGAGCCGTCCGCTGTCTCGCGGCTGCGCAGAGAAGCGATGCGGCGGGGCGTTCGCGATGTGGCGGCGGGCGCGTCGGCCTTCCCCGTCTTACCCGCGAGCGCAGCAACTTCCTGTGCGCCTGCGCCTCGCGGCACAAAGGCGAAGCAGATGAGGAGCACTAAAACGGCTCGGCGCATCCCGCCGGTGGAATGCGCGCTTGCGTTGGCTGTAGGGTATTTCTCTCTCAATCGATGCCGGAGTATCGTACCGGAACGGGCGGAGCGGCGGGTGTCTCTTTCTCTCATTATCTTTTGACCTCAAACTCTTCGCTGCGCGCGGTGAGGAACATTCGCGCGCTGTTGGAAACTGCGACAGGACGGCTAATCTGTCCGGCGAAACTAAGATATGGCTATGCCAAATAACTCTCCGAAATTTATGATTGTTGCTCTTTGAGTGTGGCCCAATCACAAAACTAAACTTTGACTCGGCTCACAAGTAAATGCGGGCATCCGCCGTTTGGTTGTTAGACGTTCAAGGACGTCAAAATGTTTCTAATTAGATCGCAAACACATCCGACGTTTTGCCTCTGAGAAACGAGTTAACGATCCGCGCCCGCGCGACGCAAAAAGATGTGCCCGTCGCCCGTGCGCAGCGTGATCTGGCCGCCCGCGCCGCTGCCCACGCGCCAATGTCTGACGCGGCGTTCGGAGGTTTCCGTCTCCGGTTCTTCGGCAATTGCCGCCAGGTCGTTGATGACGCGTTCGGAGTCGGTTTCGATGCGCGCGTTGGCATCGGCGGGAAGCGCGAGCGAGATCGCGCCGTCGCCTGTGCGCGCCGAGAGTTGGCTGAAACGGCCATCGAGCGAGATGCGCCCGTCGCCCGTCTGCACGGTGGCCGCGCCGTCGAAATTGGAGACGCGGACGCGCCCGTCGCCCGTCTGCACGCGCAATTGCCCTTTGCCGTCCGACACTTCGACCGAGCCGTCGCCCGTGTTGAGTTCGATCTCGCCGTCGATGCCGCTCAGGCGCAGGCGGCCATCGCCCGATTTGACCTGCACGTTCGCCCGGCGCGGGATATACACATCGAGCATGACGGCTGCGCCCGTCCCGTGCCTTTGCTCCCGCGTCTTGTCGAACTCGGCGATGATGTTTACGCCTTCAGCCGTCTGCTCCGCCCGCAGGCGGATGCCGCGCATGGCCTGTTCGTCGCGGGCGCGTTTGACGGCGGTGAAACTTACGGTTGATTGATCCGTCGGCTGAATGTTGATCGAGCCGTCGAAAGTTTTGATCAGGACGCGCGGCGTGCCGCCGACGGTAAAGGATTTGGACTCGCGTTCCACGAGACGATAAGACGACTCGCCGCCCTCAACAATGACCCGCCCGTCTTCCTGAAACGCGCGCTCAACTTCGCGCGCCGCGCGTTCCACCTCCCGCGCCATCTGCACGTTGGCGCGCTCCGCTACCACTGCGGCGCGTTCAACTTCGCGCTCGGAACGCTCTGCCCGCAATATCGCCGCCTCGCGGCTTGCCTTCGCGCGTTGGCTGCGTTCGGCCACGCGATTGGTCCGTTCAACTTCACGCTCCGTCTGCTGCATTGCCCGCGCGATCTCGCGCTCGACTTGTCGTTCAATTTCTTCGCGCGACGCGCCTTCGCGTTCCGAGCGCGTGTCGGAGAGAAGATTCGTCACACTGCTCGCCGTGCGCCCGTCGGCGGCGCGTTGTATCTTGACCGGGCCGCTCACGCTGCTGACCCTGATGCGTGCGCCGCCACTTCCGAGTTGCCCCGACATATCGTTGCCGACGTATTCGCCGCGCCGCACGGGCAGGCCGAGATCGTTCGTGATGCTGCCGGAGAGCGTGTTGGCTTTGATGTGGCCGTTGGTGTCCGCAGGAATCGTGAGGACGGTTGCGCCGCTCACGTTGTTGAGCGAGACGGTGCTCGTTTCGTCGAGCCGGTCGAAAATTGCTTCGAGCCTGCCGCTGACGTTCGACAACTTGGCATCGCCCGCCAGATTGCGCGCCGTGAAGCGGCCACTGATGCAGGAGGCTTTCACGCCGCCCGTGATGCCTTCGATGTCGAGTTGGCCGCTGATCACTTCGATTGATTCGAGTCGCGCGCCGCGCGGCACGCTCAACGTGTAATCGACGCTCGCCGCGTTGTAATATTCCCGATCCCTGTTGAAATGAAGATTCCCTTCCGGGTAGCGCGTCTCCACATTCAAGCTGTCCGCGCTCGCATTCACCACGATCCTCGCTTCCTCTAAGCGCTCGCGCGCGTTGGCGCGCTTCACGGCGTCGAGGCGAACTTCCGCGCGATCCCACGCCGTGATACGCACCGCGCCACTGATGTTCTTGAGCGTGATTCGTCCCTGCGCCGATAGCGGGTAGCTTTGATGAAACTCTTCGCGCAACTCACCCGCCGCATTCGCTCCCTGCGCGTACACTCCCGCACTTGCCAGTAACAACGCGCTCAACAACAACGCCATCCGGTTCACAATTCTTTGGCTCATCATTCACCTCTTTTGAGTGACAGGTGACGGGTGACAAGTAACAAGTTTAAGACATTTTTTTCCTGTCACCTGTCACTTGTCACTGTAGTTGCTAGCTGCGCGGCGAGAGACGCACGCGGCCATTGATGCCGGAAACGTTGATGGGCGCGCCGCCCGCACCGATGCGCGCGTTGAAACTCGAACGGCTTACCGTTCCCTGCACGCTGACGTTCGGCATGTCCGCCTGCACTGAGCCATTGATGCCGGAAACTTTGAGATCGGCGTTCAACGCATCGGCAAAGCGCAGTTCGACCGCGCCGTTGATGCCGCTCACGCGCAGGCCGCGCTCGCCGAGTTGCGAGATCGTCACGGTGACGCTGCCGTTGATGCCCGACAATTCCGAGTAGCCGACGGCCTGCGCCACTTCGACCTTGCCGTTGATGCCGCTGATGCGCACGGGGCCGTCAACTTCGCCGACAGTGGTTTTGCCGTTGATGCCGCTCGCCGTGAAATCGATCTGGCGCGGCAGGCGCAAGGTCACGCGCTGGCGCACCTGCGGGTTATCGTCGCGCGAATAACGCTTCTCTTTGTCGTTCTCCCCGCGCACCACGAGGCTCGACCCCGTGTGCTCGACGATCACTTTGCGATGTTCGAGGTCAGCGCGATTGCGCGCCGAACGCACAATGTAAACTTCGGCGGCGCTGCCGCTGCCGGTCTCTACCTCGACCGCGCCGTTGATGCCCGACACCTTGACAGTCGCGCCCGGCGAGAGCGGGTAACTCTGCCGAAACTCGTCCTTCTCCGTAAACTCGCTGTCGTCATAATGGCGACGCTCGTGCTTATGTTTCTCCTTGTCGTTTTTGTCTTTGTCCTGCGCCGATGCGTTGAAGCTGTCGGTGACGGCGCGCTCGCTCAGCGCTGCGCTCATCTGCACGAGTTGGCTGCTCAACTGCGGCGCGGTCAAGACGGCGATGACGGCAAATAGAAATGCTTGCATCCATCTGTATCTCATCTGGTTTCTCTCCTGTTGCGGCAAAAATCAAGTCACAAGGTTTTGCCTCGGTTTCAGGCACACACTTATCCACAAGCGGAAACTCGCTGCCTCCGCCAAATTAAAATCCATTAATTGTTACGGGAAACTTTTTACCGGACGCGTCTATCTCGGCGCGAATTGGAATTTATGACTCCGGCCACAGCAGCACGACGACGAGGGGCATCACTGCTCTTCCTTGAACGGCTCCGTACCACAATCAAGCGCCCAATTCGTGCTCACCGGAGGAGGAGGAGCCGCCGCCGGCGACTCCACATCAACAATAATATGTGCGCTTTCGCTTTCAAATTCGCCCGTCGCAACTACCACGGCGCTGGCAGCAGCAGAAGTAATATTAGTAGTCGCCTCCGGCGCGGGTGCGGTCTCCGCAGTTCTCGTCTTCTCGCAACCGACGCTCGATATTTCCGGCAACGCGAGCTCGCGTTTTCCGGCGAAGGGGATGAGCACCCTGATCCGTTCCGGACGCGGAGCGCGCTCGGTGCGGCGTAGAACTTTGATTTCCATCCTCCGCTGAACATTCTCCCACTCGCCGCGCGCCTTCACCTTCAACGCTTCGACCCGCTCCTGCTCCGCCTCGAACCGTGCCGCATCCGCGCCGAGAACTTGGGCGGCCTTGAATTCTTTCAAGACCACTTTGGCGAGCGCGCCGCTGTCAGAGAGCGGCAACTTGCTCAGGTGCGGCTCGTTCTTCGCTATCTCTTCAAAGACGCGCAGTTGTTCGATCTGCGGCGCGACGAAGTTTGAGGCGACCACGTCCAACGGCAATTCCTTCGTGATGAATTCGGGTTTCACCATCTCTTCAACTTCCAGATGCGTCGCCGCTGTCGCCGTCGCGGCGTGATTGTTCTTCGTCCCCGGCTTCGCAATTTCACCGCTGCTATTGTTACCGGCCAGCGTCGCGTCCGGTGTGATGGGCGCTGAAGATTCCGGCATCAAGTAATAAAGTTGAGGCGAAGGAAGGCTGCCATCGCTGACGGGCTGCGCGTAGACGATGAGACCGCTCCACAAACCGGCCCGCGTCCAATGGCCGACGGACGACTTCAAACACTGCAATTGCTGCACGGCCTCTTGCGTTCCGGCCAACACGGTGATTCCGACAAGAAGTACGATTCCAAATTTTCGCCTCATCTTGCTGCCTCCCCAACTTCTGCATGCGCGGCGGCGCGCTTTTTAGATTTTGTCCCATTAACGAGAACGCTCAGTCGCGTTCCCGTCAAGGCTCAGTCACGTCTCATGCAGGTAGACGCGACTTCCGACCGAAACGTTTCAGCCGCCGCATTTTCAAACCAACCAACTGCTTATACTCTGAAAACACCGCCACCGTTCATTTTGTGGCAAGAATTTTTTTGAGTTTTCAGTTTCGGGTTTTCAGTTTTTGGTTTTCAAATGCCCGGCTCGCCTGCAACTCTCAATGCAAACAAAAGGCCACAATATGTAAACGTTCCCAACCGGCCAGTTATTACTCAAAACTGAGAAACTATTTCACCTGCTGCAAATGCAGCGTGCCGTTGAAAGATGAAAGGACCAGGGTCGCATTGCTTTTGTCGCCCTTGCCGGTGACGCCGGTCAGGCGTCCGGCGTTCAACAGCGGGCCGCCGACCGCCGGAGCGGAATCATGTGATTTATCGCTCGCCATCGTGCCCGCCACCTGCCTGATCGGAAAGTCTGTGATGATCTCGCCCGACTCATACACTTTGGCGCTGAGTTGAAAGGAAGAGCCGGGCGGGAGCGTTAAAGTCACGTTTCCCGAATGGCTCTTGAACGTGTAGAGTCCGCCGTTGACCAATGTGCCACTGAAATCAATGGGGCTATTCGTGCTGATCGCTTCGACATGGGTGTGTGCGATTTTGGCGAGGCTGATGTCGCCGCTCACAGATTTAACGAAAAGCTCATCGCCGGTATCATCCGTTGCCAAGTCGCTCGCGACGATCTCGCCGCTGATCGTCTCGAGGCGGGCGCGGCCACTCGAATTCCTCAGGATAATCGTGCCATTTGCGCTCCAGGCTTCGATTAGTTTCGCGATGCGTTGCAATTCGATATCGCCGCTCAAAGTCTTCGCGCGGACGGTGGACACGTCCGCGATGCTGATATCGCCCGTGTTGCCTTTGATCTGCACGATGCTTCCGCGCGGCACGTCGAGCTGCAAATTGCCGGAGTTGCTGCACAACCCCGGTTGCGGCGACCCGGCTTCCTCTCTGCTGACGAGCACTTCGATGCGCGAGGCGGGATTCGATTCCGTCGTCGCATCGGCGCGGCGCAGTTCGATGCGCTCGGCGTCGTCGGAGCGGGCGCGCACTTCGTTGCGATCCCAGCCGCGCACCACCACGTCGCCCGATTCAACGCAGGCCAGCAGCGTCACCGTCGGCTCCGCCGCCAACCTCTGCTCCGCCGTCACGATGCCGCCGCCGCTATTACTATCGCGCCTGTTGCCCGCCGGACTTTCACGCTTCGCGACTGTGTGTGCGGCAATTCCCGCAGTTAACAGGCACACCAACCCGGCGCTAACGAGTAGCCTGTAAAAACTATTCCATGTCATGGTAAAAAAGTTCCCTTGAAAAGTGTGATTGGAATGATTCCCGGTCGTGCGACTCTTGGAATAATTGGATTGATCTCCGAAGAATTGAATTAATCTCGGCTGCTGGCGATCTCCGCTTGATCAGCGATGGCGCTCAGGAGTTCGACTTTGTTTTGGTAAGCGGCGCGCAAAAATTCTTTGGCGTCCGTATCCCGCGGGTCGCGCCGTGCGGCCAGGCGCGAAGCGACAATCGCTTGATTGACCACCGCCAGATTGCGCTCATACTCGGCGCGCAGCGTCGGCGTCAGTCCCCGCGGCCCCTGCGTTTCAATGGCCGCAGTGAGTGAGGCGATAGAGGTCAGATAAGTTTTTTCATCCGCCAGCACCACCGGCGCGTTGCTCGTCGCACCCGGCGCGCTCTTGCCGCTCGCTGTCTTGCCGCTCGCTGTAACGGCGCGCTCCGCGTTCGTCCCCCGACTGCTCGCCGTTTCAAATTTCACCGAACGAGAGACCGGACGCCGGTCGTTTTTCGCGGTAGCAGGCAAGACAACCTCTCGAATTCCCTCTGAGACGAACTGCGGCGCATTGTCTGGCGCGCGTGTTCTCGTCACGGCGACGGGTTCATCAACTCGCGCCACATCGTCCCGGCTCTCCGGCGACTGCATTGCAATGAAGACGACGGCGAGCGCGACGGCGACGAGCAGACTGGCGAAGGCTGTCGCCTGTCGCGGCGTGAAAGTTGTCAACGAAGCGACGAGTGAAGCGAAGAAAGTACTCAACCGCGAAGGAGCGGGCGACGCAACTTGGTGCGGCTCCGATTGCATCTCTGCAATTGCTTCCGTTAAACGGGCGCGCAGTTTTTCCGTCGGCACGCTGGACGAACCGGCGGGCGCATAAGCGGTGTTGAAGAGCGCGAATTCCTCTTTCGCTTCCCGCGCGGCTTCCGAGCAAGGACCGCACGCGGCGAGATGCGCCGCCACGCCGTTCGAGGTTTCGGGGGAGAGTTCGCCGTCCAGATAAGCTTGCAGTGTACCTTCATCCAGACAAGTCTTCATCGGCGTCCTCCGATCTTCCCATAAATTCTCACAAACTCCTTGCGCCCGCGCGCCACCAGACTGCCCACATAAGTTTCGTTGATCGATAACGTAGCCGCGATCTCCCGATAAGACAAGCCCTGTTGTTTGAGTAGTAGACAACTGCGCATCGGCTCTTCTATCTTTTCCAGCGCGCAGCGCGCTTCTTCGATCTCAGTGCGTCGTTCGTAATCCGCATCGAGCGGCGCGGTCATCCCGTCCGCCCCGGCGGTCTGCTTGGCAAATTCGTCTTCGCGGGCCACGGCGCGCGTGCGGCTGCGCATCGTGTTGTGCGATAGATTGATGGCGACTCTGAGCAGCCACGGGCGCAGGAACTCATCCGCCGGAGGCTGCGCGTCCAGTTGACGATAAAGGCGCAGGAAAACTTCCTGCGTCACGTCTTCGGCCAGCCCCGCGTCGCGCAAGAGCGCATAGGATGTGTTGTAAACGGCGCGATGGTGCAACATAAATGCCTCGTCAAAGCCGAGCGTCGTCGTTGTCTCAGTCTGGTGGACGGGGGTAGCCACTGGATTTCGCAGAGCCTCTGCTGTTTCGCTCATCTTCGACGCTCTCATCCTTGTAAACACCGCCCGCGCTTCGTTTGTGGCAAAAATTTTCGCGCCCCCGTGCCCTCACAATTTTCGTGTCGGTGCGCTTTGTGCATTAAAATGTTTCAGATGTTGGCTGAAGCCATCCTGCTACTACCGCTTGCGAGGCTTAATAATGTAGTCTGAATATTGTCTGAGCGATCTGAGCTTCAGGCAGGCCGCAAGCCGCGCCCGTAAAATTTTTGTACGGCACGCCGCTGTCTCAAGTTTCGTAAAGATGGACGAGAACGTGACGACGAACAATTCGCCCCGCCCCGCAGACACAAGCACCGACAATTCAACCACAGACGCGCTCTATGACAGTCCATTTATGCGCGCGTGCCGCCGCGAGCCGGTTCCCTACACGCCCATCTGGTTGATGCGGCAGGCCGGACGCTACATGCGCGAATACCGGGAGGTGCGCGCCCGCACCACTTTTCTCGAACTCTGCAAGACGCCCGACCTCGCTGCGGAAGTGACGGTCTATGCCGCCGAACGGCTCGGCGTCGATGCCGCCATCATCTTCGCCGACATTCTGCTCATCCTCGAACCGATGGGACTCGATCTCGAATTCGCCAAAGGCGAAGGGCCGGTGATTCACAACCCCATCCGCACGGCGCAGGATGTCGAACGGGTGCGCGAAGTGGAGACAATCGAAAGTCTCGACTACGTCATGCAGGCTATCGCCACGACGCGACGCGCGCTCAAACCCGATATTCCCCTGATCGGCTTCGCGGGCGCGCCCTTCACGCTTGCCTCTTACATCATCGAAGGCGGCTCGTCGAAAAATTACATCCATACGAAACGCCTCATGTACGCTGACGGCGGCGCGTGGCACGCCTTGATGACACTGATCGCACGCGTGCTCGTCCGCTATCTCAATGCGCAGATCGCGGCGGGCGCACAGGCCGTGCAACTCTTCGACTCGTGGGTTGGCTGTCTCAGTCCCGACGATTATCGCGATTACGTGCTGCCGCACGTTCAGTATGTCATCCGCAACGTCACGCCCGGCACGCCCGTCATCCACTTCGGCACGGGCACGGCCACGCTCCTCGAACTGCAACGCGAAGCGGGCGGCGACGTGCTCGGCCTCGACTGGCGCATCCCACTCGACGAAGGCTGGCGGCGCGTCGGCACTGATGTTTCGATCATGGGCAACCTCGACCCCGTCTCGCTCTTCGCCGGCATCGAACACGTCCGCCGCGAAACGCGAAAGATTCTCGAACGCGCAGGCGGCAGAGACGGGCACATCTTCAATCTCGGCCACGGCATCCTGCCCGAAACGCCTGTGGACACGGTGATCGCGCTCGTCGATGCCGTGCATGAAATGAGCCGGAGATAAAGTTGACAGGTAGACGGAATTCCAGATTTGAAATCTCAAATTTGTGATTGGAAATTTACGAACTGGAATCTGTGATTTCAAATTGGCGGCAGCTATGAACGAAAACTTGCTCGATAAACTTCGCTTCTGGGGACGCCACCGTTGCCCGCGTTGCCGCATGCCGCTTGTCGCGGAAGAACTCGCGTGTCCGGTCTGCGCGCTGGAGATCGTGTTCATCAACGAGGGGGGCGAAGTGATGGTTCACATGGTGGCGGTCGAAGACCCGCACGATTACGAGCGTGCGGAGGTGGGCGAGTATCACTTGACGCTCGCGTTAGAAGAAGCGGGCGACATGTACCTGCCGCGACTTCACTTGCCGACGCGCCCGCAACGTGCCGACCTCGTGGCGCATCCCGACGGCACGCTCGGCATCCGTTTTCACAACCGCATCGCCCTCGAAGATATTCGTCGTGGTTGAGCGCGTCGTCTGCTCGTCCAAAGCAGTTCCCTGACACAACGCCGGTACATGATTCCAGTCAAATGGTCGAAGAAGAGATCAGAGAAATCATCAATCGAGAGACGCGCGCATGGGACACGCAGGATATTGAACTGCTGATGTCCGTCTTCCACCCCGACATGGTCTGGCCGTGGCCGCCGGACGCGCAGTCGCACGATCCGCTCACCTGGGTCTTCTGGGCCGGTCGCTACAACTACGAGCGTTGGAGCGCGAACTGGCAAGAGTTGTTCGACACGCACGAGTTGACACACAACCGCCGCGAGATCAAAAAGATCGTCGTCACTAAAGAAGGCGACGGCGCATTCGCCGTGGTGGACGTGGACACGCTCTGGCGCAACCGCGACGGCGCGGATTTCCGCTGGGCGGGACGCGCCTGTAAAGTTTATGCAAAAGTCGGCAGCGAGTGGAAGATGACCATGCACACAGGGCTGCTCGATTATGAGAAGATGTAATTTCGTTCGTCCGTGCGAAGGGCGCGAGACGAGTTGTTCTCCAATCCCCTAAACCCCCGAGGTACACGAATGCTACTTGCGCAAAACAAAATGTCCCCCGTCAGATTGTTCATGCTTGCCGGACTGTTGATGACCTTCGCCGTTCCGGTTACGCCTGCGGATTGCAAACCAAAAGTTGACAAAGGAAACATCGTCGTCGAACTCGGCATCCCCGGCTTCAACAACGGAAAGCGCGTCGTCATGACGATGCCGGTGAAAGCGAAAGAAACACTGAACGGCGGCGGCGGCATCATCCCGGCTTCCTTCAACAAAGCGACGAGCGGTGTCTCTTATAATTTATACATCTCCGAAAAGCGGAAGGACGGAGCCGTGCTCGAATTGGCGGTCAACACGAAGGCCAGAGACGGCGCTGATCAACTAACCCGCAGAACCATTTTCATTCCCCACAACCGCATCATCGAGCAACAATATTTGAACGGCGTTCAAGTGAAGACTTACTTCAAAATGCGCCCGTTCAGTTGCAAGAGCGTTTAACTCGCCCGTCTCGCGCGGGCACAAACTTCATAGGGTGAAATAAATGAGTCAGCCTTACGACGCTTTAATTTTCGTCTCCTTCGGCGGCCCCGAAGGGATGGACGACGTAATGCCGTTTCTGGAAAACGTGCTCAGCGGTCGCAACGTGCCGCGCGAGCGGATGCTCGCCGTCGCCCATCACTACGAATTGTTCGGCGGCACGAGCCCCATCAACGGGCAGAACCGCGCCTTGATCGCCGCGCTGGAAAAAGAGTTAGAGGCGAGCGGGCTGCGTCTGCCCGTCTACTGGGGCAATCGCAACTGGCATCCGATGCTTGCCGACACGCTCCGGCAGATGAAAACGGACGGCATCAAACGCGCGCTCGCCTTCGTCACCTCCGCTTACAGTTCCTACTCCGGTTGTCGCCAGTATCGCGAAGACATCGAGCGGGCGCGCGAATCGGTCGGCGAAGGCGCGCCCGAAGTCGATAAACTGCGCGTCTTTTACAACCATCCCGGCTTCATCGCGCCGAACGTGGAAAATCTGCAAGCCGCGCTCGCCGAGATTCCCGCCGCGCGCCGCGCCAGCGCGCACGTCGCTTTCACGGCGCACAGCATTCCCATGTCGATGGCCGCCAACTGCGACTATCAAGCGCAATTGCTCGAAACCTGTCGCCTCGTCGCCGAAGGCGCGGGACACGCGAATTGGCAACTCGTCTTTCAAAGTCGCAGCGGCTCGCCCATGCAGCCGTGGCTTGAGCCGGACATCTGCGATCATTTGCGCGCGTTGCGTTCGGAGGGAGCGACGGACGCGGTAATTGCGCCCGTCGGCTTCATCTCCGATCACATGGAGGTGTTGTACGACCTCGACACCGAAGCTCAAATGGTCGCCAAAGAGATCGGCCTCAATGTGATCCGCGCCGCCACCGCCGGCACGCATCCCGTTTTCGTCAGGATGATCCGCGATTTGATCGTCGAACGCATGACGGCCAACCCCGTCCGGCCCGCGCTCGGCACGCGCGGCGCAAACCACGATGTCTGTCCCGTAGATTGTTGCTTGATGGGGGCAACGGCGGCAGCGGGTCGTCCGGCGAGTCAAACAATTAATCCGGCGAACCCGGCAGCAACGCATGAACGCCCCGCCGCAAATTAACGCGCGCCGTCGCCGTATCGTCGTCATCGGCGGCGGCATCAGCGGGCTGGCGGCGGCGCACCAACTCACCCGCCGCGACGCCGCGCACGACGGCGGCGGCGGCGGCGGCGATGCCGCGCCCGAAGTTCTCCTGCTCGAAGCATCAGGGCGGCTCGGCGGGACGATTCGCACTTACCGCCGCGATGGATTCATCCTGGAAGGCGGCCCCGACGCGTTTATCTCCGAGAAGCCGGAAGCTCTGGAACTTGCCAAAGGGATCGGGCTTGAATCGCATTTGCTCGAAACGAACGAAGCGCATCGCCGCTCGTTCATCGTGCGTGGCGGGCGGCTGCGCCCCGTGCCCGAAGGATTTCACCTGCTCGCCCCGTCGCGCTTCTGGCCTTTCGTGACGACGGATATTTTCAGTTGGGCGGGCAAAGCGCGCATGGCGCTCGATCTCTTTCTGCCGCGCCGCGTACAGGTGAATGGCGACGATGATGAAAGTCTCGCGCAGTTTGTCCGTCGCCGCTTCGGGCAGGAAGCGTTGGAGCGCATGGCGCAACCGATGGTCGGCGGCATCTACACGGCAGACCCGGAGCACTTGAGTTTACGCGCGACGATGCCACGCTTTCTCGACATGGAACGCGCGCACCGCAGCATCATCCGCGCGATGTGGCACGCCAGCCGCCGCGTCTCAAACGAACAGTCGCGCGCGACGAGCGGCGCACGTTACAGCCTCTTTCTCTCCTTCGACGGCGGCATGCAGATGCTCACCGACCGCCTCGCCGCGCAACTGCCAGTTGAAACGGTGCGACTGGGCACGCGCGTCGAAGCCTTGAGGTTCGATTCACAAACACGACAGTGGAAGTTGCGCGTGAGCGCACATGAGGCGACGAATGGAACTGGAGCGAAACTCTCCGACGAAACGATAGTGGCCGATGCTGTCTGCCTCGCGTTGCCCGCTCATGCTTCGGCGAAATTGCTCGGCGGCGTCGAGGCGAAACTCGCCGGTGAACTTGCAGCCATTCCTTACGCTTCGACCGCGACCGTCAATCTCGCTTTTCGTCGCGCGGACATCCCGCACCCGCTCGACGGCTTCGGCTTCGTCGTTCCCTTCGTCGAGCGGCTGAGCGTCATCGCGTGCAGTTTCAGCAGCGTGAAGTTTCCGCACCGCGCGCCGGAAGGCACGGCGCTTCTGCGCGCCTTTGTCGGCGGTGCGTTGCAGCCGGAGATGTACGCGCTCGATGAAGACGCGATAATCGCCGCTGTGCTCGCAGACCTCCGCGCGTTGCTGCGGATAGAATGCCCGCCGCTCTTCGCACACGTCGAAAAATGGCCGCGCTCAATGGCGCAATATCACCTCGGCCACCTCGCGCGCGTCGCACGCATCCGCGAACAATTGCAACGCTTCCCCACCCTCCAACTCGCCGGGAATGCCTACGGCGGCGCGGGCATTCCCGACTGCATCCGCAGCGGTCACACAGCGGCGGCGGAACTGCTCAGCCAGCTTTCTTCCGTCGTTCACGCTTAACAAGTCAAACTTTACAAGTAGATGACATGCGACATGCGCCAGACTTGTGACGGGATTGAGCCGGGCGCGGCGGTGGTGAGCAGGATCACATAGGACGAATCTGCGACGGCAGAGTTGTCTGCGATTGACGCCCAGAGATCGCTTTGCTCATCTGCATCTGTGTTCGGCGCGTGCGGGACGATGAGGGCGAGGCGGCGGAGGCAGGCGTAGAGATGCTCACGCCCTGTGCCGTAATGTCCCGCCTCTTCGCCGAGCGTGAGGCGCACTTCGGCGTGTTCTTCGATGAAGTGTGAGACGAGCGCGGCCGCGACCGTCACACCGCGCTCGAAGCGTGCGGTAAAATTCCGGTTCGTTTCATCGTCGCCATTCCCGCCCGGCGGCAGGCGCGTGTCGAAGACGATGCGCGCGCGTCGCTCGTCCTCCGAGGTAAACTCGCGGACGATCAGGCGACTCGCACGCGCCGTCGCTTTCCAATCTATGTGTCGCATGTCGTCTTGTGGCTGGTAGTCGCGCAGCGAATAGAGGTCGTGCCCTGCGCCGCGCCGCGCAGAGAGCAAGCGCCCGGCGTTCATCGGGAGCAAGTGGAGTTCATCGCTCGCGGCTTCCAGTTTCGGGTAGATGACGAGTTCGACGTTGCGTGCGCGCAAGCGGCGGCGCAAGCGAAAGAAGCCGAAGGGAAACCGGGTGGAAAGCTCAAACCCCGTGACGAGGACATGGCCGCGTTTGGGAAACAACTGCTCGATGCGCTGCTCGGCCTTCGCGCAATGCGGCACATAGATGAAATAAGCGAGAGCGCGTTTCACATATTGCGGCGGTCGCCCGCGTCGTCGCTTGAGGCGCTGTGCGCCGCCCCCTGGCGTCTCTTCTGTGAAAATTTGGTTGCGCGCTTCGATGAGGATCGAAAACGAAGGCAACAGCCGTTTCGTGTTCTGAAGGCTGACGAGGACGGGCGCCGGCTCGCCCGCAAAAATATGGTCGGGGAACCGCGCCGAAACGGCCAGGTCGCGCAAAGTCGCACGCGCCGCCGACCACGCGACGAAGAGCGTCGAGGCGAGCACCGAGAAGATCAGAAAGAGCAAATTGTTGCCCGTGTTGTAAGCGGCGAAGGCGACGGAGAGAAAGATGCCGATGAAGATGAGTCCGCCCATTGTCATCTGAAAAGGCGGATCGAGTCGGGACACTTCCGCCCGCGCCGAACGCAACAGCGGGGGCACGACGAAGATCGTGATCAACGCCACGAACAAGAGCGACGCCATCGCGCCCAGACGCGCCAACTCCCAATCACCCGTGCGCCGCGCCCATGACGTGACGATTGCCACCACCACTCCGCCTGCGACGAGCAGCGTCCCCAGAATCGCGTTACGCCACACGCGTAAAGGCGAGCGCGACGCGACGGCGGGCGCTATCACAGGTGGGGGCGATGAAGCGACCGGCGTCCCGGCGTCTTCCGTAGTCGGGGTTCGGATTTCCTCCCCATCAGCTTCTCGCATGCTCTCTCATCTCTACACCTCGCCGCGTCTTCCATCGGGCTGTGCTGTTCGTGTCTCATCAAAGCGGAACGCTAATAGTTTTCATGATCTCGCGCAGCACGGCTTCGGCTTCTTCGCTACGGCGCAAGCTGGACGAGAAACGCGAGTTGACGACGAGACGATGGGCGAAGACGGGGAGGACGAGTCGCTTGATGTCATCAGGCACGCAGTAGGCACGGTCTTCGGTGAGGGCGAGAGCCTGAGCGGCGCGGAAGAGCGCGAGCGTGCCGCGCGGGGAGACGCCGAGATCAAGCATCTCGGAGTTGCGCGTGGCTGCGACGATGCGCAGCAGGTAATCGATGAGCGCGTCGTCCACCGTGACGGCGGCGACGTGGCGTTGCAGCGCGGTGATGTCCTCGCCCGTCAAGACGGCGCGCAGCGCGACGAGCGGATCACTCGTCGCGCGGTCGCGCAAGATCACTTTTTCCATCTCGATATCCGGGTACCCGATGCGCAGGCGCAGCATGAAGCGGTCGAGTTGCGATTCGGGCAGCGGGTAGGTGCCATGATGCTCAATGGGGTTTTGCGTGGCGATGACGATGAACGGCGCGGGCAGTTGGTGGGTCGTCCCTTCCACGGTGACGTGGCCTTCGCCCATGGCTTCGAGCAGCGCGGATTGCGTCTTCGGCGTGGTGCGGTTGATCTCGTCGGCCAGCACGACGTTAGCGAAGATGGGGCCGGGCTTGAACTCGAATCCGGCGGCGCGCTCGTCATAAATCGAGAGACCGATGACATCCGACGGCAGTAAATCCGAAGTGAACTGGATGCGCTGGAAAGTGCAGTCGAGCGCGCGGGCGAGCGCCTGCGCGAGCGTCGTTTTGCCGACGCCCGGCACATCTTCGACGAGCAGATGTCCGCCCGCCAAGAGCGCGACGAGCGCGAGGCGCACCGCTTCGCTTTTGCCCTTGATGACGCTCTCAATCGCCGTATGTAATTGCGCCACGCTCTCGGAGGCGACCAACACCTCCGTCTCGCCCGCGTCCTGCGCCGTCGATAAACTTCTCATCGTCGCTCCCTGAATTTGTGTTCTTCTATTCTACATGAAAGCAGAGGCCGGAGGTTAGAAGCAAGGGATTTGCTGTCAGTTTGGACTCGGATTTAACTGTGCCTGACTGCTGCTTCCCGCCTTCGCTCTCGTGTGGCTTGGCGCACGGCGGTGTAGTAGAATCCGTATCGTCTAATCAACAAGCGTTTGGCACTGCTTGTCGCAAGTGAATAACGGAACTCAGGCTAAACTCGTTCGTGTAATAATCGGCAGAATTAAGTCCCCACCTTTTGAGGAAGTGAAGATGTACGCACAGATTAAACGTCGTAGACAACAACGCGGGTTTTCGCTCATCGAGTTGATGATCGTCATCGCGATTATCGGCATTCTCGTCGGCGTCGGCATCCCGGCGTGGCAATCGAGCGTGCGCTCGGCCAATCAGGCGGCGGCGATCAGGACGCTTCAGGCCATCGCCGTCGAGCAGCGCATTTATTACAACTCTCACAATCGCAGTTCTTACGGAACCTTCGACCAACTGATCGCGGACGGGCAGCTAGACCGGCGCTACGCGGGCGAAGACCCGCTCGTTGAAGGCTACATCTTCCGTCTGAAGTCGACGCCGAAGACCGGCAACCAGCCGCCGCTCTACACTGTCAACGCCGACCCGCAAAAGCCGGACGGTGTGACCGCGACGGGCAAGGAGTTCTATTACACCGACGCCAACTCCAGCACCATCCACGTCAACGGCACGCAGCCCGCCGGCCCCGAAGACCCACCGATGGGCGGGCAATAAAAACTCTCTCCCGGCCACACATTTTCGGGGAAGCGTCAAGCGAGCGCACCTCGCTTGACGCTTCCCCGAACGCTTTGTTAGCATGCCCACTCTTCAAAATTTTCTCGTGCTCGCTTAGCTCAGTTGGTAGAGCGCACGCTTCACACGCGTGAAGTCGTAGGTTCGAGTCCTACAGCGAGCACCATTTTTCCCCTTCACTCCTTCCAGACAGCCGTGAAGGCCTGCGCCAGTTGGTCGCGCCAACTCGTCCAGTTGTGGCCGGCGGCGGCTTCCCCATAGGTGACGGGATAATTTTTGCCCGCGAGCATCACGCGCACGCGGCGGTTCACTTCCCAGATCGATTCCAACATTCCCACGTCGTAATAAAACTTCAGCGGTTGCGCCCGGTTCATCACGTCCAATGCGGAGAGCGCGGCCACTACTCTTTCATCGTCGATCTGAAAGGCCGTCGATTGCCCGGCGACGCGCGCGAACGTCTGCGGGTACTTGAGCGCCGTCCAGGTGGAAATCACGCCGCCGAGACTCGCGCCCATCAGGGCGCGGCCCTCGCGTTCGGGGCGCGTGCGATAGCGCGCGTCCATGAACGGCACGAGTTCGGTCGCCATGAAAGCAGCGAACCCATCGTTCGCCCAATACTCTTTGAAGCGATTGACCGGATCGACGAAGACGATGATGAAAGGCGCGCTCTGTTTCTGTGAGATCAATTGATCGGCGATGTGGGCGGCGCGGGCGCGCGTGACGTAATCCGAGCCGTCTTGCAGATAGAGGACGGGGTAGCGTTCGCTCGCCTGCGCGTAGCCGGGAGGGAGATAAACTTGAATTTTGCGCTTCCCTCCTTCCAGTAAACTGGTCGGGACTTCCAACTTCTCCAGCGTGCCGCGCAAATCCCACCTCGTTTCCGCTAAAGCCGAGGGTCGATAGCCGGGCATGGTGAAGAAATTGTTAAAGCCGCCGACGCCGTTATCGAGTTTGTTGTCGTTGAGAGGATCGCCCGTCCATTCGCCGTCAACAATGAGCTTGTATTCGGCGCGCGCATTGCGGACAAACTTCATGGTCAGATATTTCACGTCCGTGCCCGCGAGTTCGCGCAGGGCGAACCAGCGCGGACTCCATCCCGTGAAGTCGCCCGCCAACTCGACGCGCTTCGCTTTGCCGCGATACAGAAACGTCACCTGCTCGTCTTCGACGATGGGACTTCGTTCCGCTCGCTTCAATTTCTCGACAAAGGCGGGCGACGGCGCGTTTGCTGTCTGCGTGCGCAACTCCTCTTTCGTTAAACCTCTGAGCGTCAGGCGGCGAAACGCGGTCGCCCCGTTCGGCCTCTGAAAACCAATCACGACCAGCGACTCCCCTTCCGGCACGCGCACCTCCAATTTAGCCCGTCCCTGTCCATCGACGTTTACCTCGCGCGTCTCGTTGCCGTGCATCAGAAAAACGCGCGTGCCCGCCCCGACCACCGGCGTGCCCAAACGCAAAATCGCCCCCGCTTCCAGACGTTGCAACTCTTCGCCCGCCTCCGACCCCGCCGCGCCGCCCGCATCCCCCGGCATCAACTTCGCCGTATAGCGCGCCGCCACGATGTCGGGCGTCTCAAGATTGCGCCCCTCCGCGAGATTCGCGGCAAGCCGGATAAACTGCGCCATTGTCCACGCGAGCGGCGTGGCTGAACCCGTGCCTTCGCCGAACATGAAGTCAGGATGCGGCGACTCGCGCCGATCCCAAATTTGTTCCGGCAACATCAAGCCCTCGTTGGCGAAGCCGAGCATGTGATCGAGACGCCGCCGCGCCGCCTCCTTGTCGCCGCGCGCCAGTTCGTACTGCCCGCGCTCGCCAGAGAGCAACGCCCACAAACGCCCTTTGCCTGTGTACTTGCCGTCGAAATTCCACGGCTTGCCGTCGTCGAGTTCACCGTAGCCGTCATGATTGTAGCGATACCACGCAGGGCCGTTCGGCGTCTCCACCTTGATGACTTGATCAACCACGGCGAGCGACTTCGCGATCAACGCGTCGTCCGCGCGCTTGATGCCGAGGCGCACGAGTTCGAGGAAACCCGCATCGACATATTCGCGCTCGTCGTAATCCGCGCCGCCGTTCCCGGCGTTCATCAGGTCGCCGTCGTTCGGGTCGTCATCCGTATGCGCGATGCGGATGTAATAATTTTTGTCGCCGTGCATGCCGGTCGAAGTCGCCGTCCAACGCTCGATGTTGCGCGCCCAATCGTCGGCGGCGGCGAGGTAGATTCCGGCGGATGCTTGCGCATCGTTGCGTCGCGCGACCTCCGCCGCGCAGACGAGTCCGGCGATCTCCGCCGCGATGGTCGAAGGCGAATGACCCGGCTTCTCTTCCCAACGCTCCTGCGGCGTGCGCGGGCCGTTCTTTACCAGAAAGTCGGCGGCGGGACGGACGTGTTTCGTCCACGTCTCGTTGTCCGTGCGCCCCAGCGTGTAGGCGAGGATGAGCGGGTAGGCCACTTCATCCATTTGCAGCGACCCCCAGAACGGGCGACCATCGAGCCAAGAGTTTTGCGGAAAACTTCCATCCGCCTTCTGCTGCACTTTGAACAAATAGTTCAACGCGCGATCCGCCCCGGCCTTGTCGCCCGACGCATGGAGCGCGGTCGCCACCTGATAGAGATCGCGCGACCAGACCAGATGATAGCCGCCCACATTCGGCTCATTCGCCGTCGCCCCGCCGCCCCACGGCACGGAGAGCGAAGCGATGTTCGCCCCGCGATACGTCTTGTCCTCGTGCGCCCTGAGGATCATCGCCGCCATATCGAACTGCAATTGATACTTCGGTTCGACGCGCCGGAGCGACATGAGATACTCGTGCCAGCCGCGCTCGTATTGCGCCCGCGCCACGGCAAAAGTTTTCTTCAGCGACGCACGCGCGTTCGCCGTAGCCTCTTCCGTCCCTTGCCCGAAACCGAGCGCGATGGTGAACGGCAAATTCGCGCGCCCGACGCGCGCCATCTGCACCACGTTGCCATCCGCCGCGCGTGGGTATTGATTCGCGATGCGTCCCGCCGCTCGCAGTTGCGTGAGGCCGTCGCTAGTGCCGAGATAGCCGTTCGTCAGTTCCGTCAATTTCGTGCTCGACACGAGCGCGGAAGTCCGCCCGGCGTCGGAGGCGACGAGCGCTTGCCCTTCTGTCCACGCCGAATCATGCAGGCCGCTGTTGTTCAACGAC
This sequence comes from Pyrinomonadaceae bacterium, assembly GCA_051006195.1. Taxonomy (GTDB): domain Bacteria; phylum Acidobacteriota; class Blastocatellia; order Pyrinomonadales; family Pyrinomonadaceae; genus JAIVJZ01. The sequence continues at coordinate 51,197 of JBPCIP010000058.1, read as the reverse complement.
GGATCGTAATAGATGTAAAGCGCGTGCGCGGCGGGCGTCCGGCTCTTAAACTGCACGTCGGTGAGAAGCGTGTGTCGTTCGGGGTCGGTCGCGTAAGTTTTCGTGATCGCCCACGCGCCGCTTTTGGCCGTGTTCGTCTGGCGAAACGTGAGCGCACGCGGATCGACGATCTCAAGACGATGCGTCGTATCCTCGCGCTCCGTCTCGACGCGCCCGCTCGCGGAGACGACGACGAACTGCAACTCCTGCGAGTTCGCCACGTCAACTGTCGGATAGTAAATTTCCGTCAACACGCCCTCGCGCAACGTGAACCACACTTTCGATTCGAGCGTGTTCGACGTGCCGATGCCGTTCTTCCCCGCGCTCGGCCAGTGCGCCTCCGCGCCCGGCGCACCCGGCGCGAGATTGTTTCCCGTCTGCGCTTGCGCCGCCCACGTCAAGGCCACAACAAAAAGAACGCACCGCCACGATGCGTTCATCACATGTTTGAATTCCATCATCACTCTCTTCAATCGCTAAAAACATCTATCCCGCTTTCTTTGCGCCTTTGCGTGAAAATTTCTCTCGCAAAGACGCAAAGACCCAAAGAAAAACACAAACTTTATCCCTGCTTGCGTCCGAGCATGTCGAGGCCGACCGCCGTGACGAGGATCGCGCCTTTGATGATGTACTGCGTATACGGTTCGACGTTCAAGAGCGACATGCCATTATCCAGGCTCGCCATAAAAAGCGCGCCGAGGCACGCGCCGAAGACCGTCCCGCGCCCGCCCATCAAACTCGTCCCGCCGATCACGCAGGCCGCAATCGCGTCGAGTTCGAGCAGATTGCCCGCGTCCGGCGACGCGCTCCCCACGCGCGCCGTGTAGATCAGAGAGGCCACGCCCGCAAGCGCGCCCATGATGGCGAAGACCGCCCAGATGTGGTTGCGCACGTTGATGCCGGAGAGCCGCGCCGCATCGGGGTTGCCGCCGATGGCGTAGAGGTAACGCCCGAAGGTCGTATTCTGCGTGAGGAACGCGCCCGCGAGCGCGACGACGATCAGGATGATGACGGGGATCGGCATCCCCTCATAGGCGTTCATGCGCAGGATGAATAAAACGACAACGAGCGAAGGCAGCACGATGCGCAATGCCAGATTCAACACGTTCGTCTTTCCCAACCCGTAACGCTGCCGCGCCCGGTGCTGTCTGACGTTCATCCACACAATCGCCGCGACGGCGAGCACCGCCAACCCTAAGCCGACGGGGCGCGTCACGAACTGCTGCCCGATGGCTTTGAATCCCGGCAACGTGATCGGGATCGTCTCGCCCTTCGTCATGCCCAGCACCACGCCGCGCCACGCGAGCAACCCGCCGAGCGTCACGATGAAAGCGGGGATGTTCGCATAGGCAACGAGCGCGCCCTGCGCTTCGGCCACTGCGACGCCGACGATGATCGCCGCCGCCACGGTCGCCGCGAGTCCCCACCCGTCCGCCCCCTGCGCGATGGCCGCCACGCCGCCGATGAACCCGACGAGCGAACCGATGGAGAGGTCGATATTCCCTGTCACGATCACCATCAGCATCCCGACCGCGAGCACGCCCGTCACCGCCGTCTGTCGCATCAAGTTCGAGAAGTTGCGCGGGTCGAGAAAAATTCCGTCGGTCGCGTAGTTGAAGAAAATCCAGATGACGACGAGCGCGAACAGCATCGTGTAGGCGCGCAGCGCGTCGGTCGGGATTTTGAACCCGCCGATGCGCGTCTGCCGCGTCAACTCTCCGGCAGCGGACGCAGAAGGCGTCATATCTGCATTCACGGGCGGACGATCACTGACAGGTTCATTAGCTTGGTGGCTCATATGAATTTTCCCGATGATCTTTGGAGATTGAAACTTTACGCGACGTGCCGCGCCTGTCCGGTGGCGCAGGCCATGACTTTTTCCGGCGTCGCAGTGGTGCGCGTGAATTCGCCGGTCAGACGCCCTTCGTGCAGCACGAGCACGCGATCCGAGAGGCCGAGCACTTCGGGCAGTTCCGAGGAGACGAGCACGATGGCGAGTCCCTGCTTCGCCAGCGCGTTGATCTGCGCGTAGATTTCCTGCTTCGCGCCGACATCGATGCCGCGCGTCGGCTCATCCAGAAAGAGCACGCGCGGGTTGGTCAGGAGCCATTTGGCGAGCACCACTTTTTGTTGATTGCCCCCCGAAAGCGTGCCCGCAATGGTGAAGACCGAATTGGCCTTGACGCGCAACTCCTTCATCGAGCGATTGCCCGCCACCGCTTCCGCATCGACGTTGGTGACGAAGCGACCGGAGATGCGCGCGAGTCCGGCGAGCGTCATGTTATTGAGGATGGTCTGGTCTAGCACGAGGCCGAAGCGTTTACGGTCCTCCGTCACAAAGCCGAGGCCGTGGCTGATCGCTTCCGCCGGATTCCTGATCTGCACGCGCCGGCCTTCGATCAATATCTCGCCCGTAACGCGCCCCGCGTGCGCGCCGAAGATCGCCATCAGGAGATCGCTGCGGCCCGCGCCCATCAAACCCGCGATGCCTAAGACTTCCCCGTGCCTGACGGAAAAACTGACCCGATCCACCAGCTTCTTCCCCGCCACCTCCGGGTCTTCGACCGAGATGCTGCGCGTTTCAAACAACACTTCGCCCCGCGCGTGATCGACGGTGGGGAAGATGTCGCCGACTTCGCGCCCGACCATGCGCGCGATGACCGTCGCTTCGGTGAGCGCGCTCGCCGCTTCAGTCCCGACCGTGCGCCCGTCGCGCAGGACCGTGATGCGGTCGCTCATGCGAAACACTTCGTCGAGCTTGTGTGAAATGTAGATCATGCCGACGCCGCGCGCGCGCAGATCGTTCAAGATGCCGAAGAGCGTTTCGACTTCCGCATCGGTGAGCGCGGCGGTCGGCTCGTCGAGCACGAGGATGCGAGTCTCCTGCGAGAGGGCTTTTGCGATTTCGACGAGTTGCTGCTGGCCGATCCCCAGGTTTTTGATGGGGGTGCGCGGGTCGAGCGGGAGATGCAGATCCGCCAGCAGTTGGCGGGCGCGGTTGTAGAGTTCGTCCCAGCGGATGATGCCGAATTTGCGCGGCTCGCGCCCGAGAAAGATGTTCTCGCCGATGGTCATCTCCTTGACGAGCGAGAGTTCCTGAAAGATGACGGCGACGCGGGCGGCCTCCGCATCGCGCACGCTGCGAAAACGATGCGTCTCGCCTTCGATGCGAATCTCACCCCCGTAATCCGGGTAGGGATAAACACCGCAGAGGATTTTCATGAGAGTGGATTTCCCCGCGCCGTTTTCGCCGACGAGCGCGTGAAATTCTCCGCGCTGAAGATCGAAAGTCACGCCGTCGAGGGCGCGCACGCCGGGAAAGGTCTTCGTGATGTTGCGCATCTCAAGGAAAGGCGGGCGGTCGGTCGTCGTCATCTTTGTGACCTCCTTCAAACGGGAGCGTCCGCGTTCCAGATGTCCGCGTGGAGTTTCCAGACTCCCCCATCGTTCTTCCAGAGCACAACGTACTTGCCCGCCTGCACTGCGTGCTCGCCGCCCGCACCTGCGCCGGGGGCGATGACGAGCGCGAACCGCCCGACTTCGCATGCAAAGTTGTCGCCGGTTGCTTCCACCTCGATGGTTTCCAGTGTCGCCTCCTTAATCCCCATATTCATCGCACCCTGCCAGAAACTTTGAATCGCCTCCCTGCCGCGCATCATCGGCACATCCGGCGGAAGCAGCCGCGCATCGCCGGTGTAGAGGGCGGCCACCGCCGCCGCGTCGCCGCGCATGAACGCTTCGGAGAATTTCCGGTTATTGTTTTCAATCGCCGCGCGAATCTCTTTCATGACCCCTGACCTCCTTTAGCGATTCCCCTTAAACATCAGGAAAAGATAATTCACCACAGAGGCGCACGGAGGGGCGCAGAGGGAAGACAAGGAGCACATTTCAACGGCTTATTCATTCTGCTTTACGCGTTTCCTCCGTGTGCCTCTGTGTCCTCTATGGTGAGTTGTGTTTGCCGCTTCAACAAACTACTGTCCTGCGGCTGAGGCGGTTTCAGCTTTCGGACATTGGTCGGCGGGAATTTTCGCGCAAATTTTCTCCAATGTTTGATAACCGTCTTTGACGACCGTGGCGACGATGTTGTTCTTGTCCACCGCCTTCGGTTCGTAGAGCAACGCGGGCACTTTCTTTTTGCCGTTATCAACCGTCTCAGTGGTCTCGACCGCTTGGCCGCGCCCTAGTTTCACGGCGGCATCCACCGCGCCGTAAGCCAACGGCTGGATCGGCTTGTAGACGGTCATCGTCTGCTTGCCTTCGACGATGGATTGCAGCGACGCGAGGTCTGCGTCCTGCCCGGAGACGACGACTTTACCCATGAGGTTTTGCCCTTCGAGCGCCTGCATTGCGCCGCGCGCCGTCCCGTCGTTGGAGGCGACGACGGCGACGATGTTGTTATTCACCTGCGTCAGCGCATTTTCCACGATGTTCAATGCCTCGCTCGCCTGCCACTCTTTCGCCGCTTGATTGACGACGATCTTAATGTCGCCGCGCGCCACGGCTGGCTTTAACACGTTCATCTGCCCCTCGTGCAAGAGGCGCGCGTTGTTGTCCGTCGCCGAACCCTGCACGATCACGTAGTTGCCCTTCGGCGCGCGATCCAACAGATACTGCGCCTGCATCTCGCCGATCTTGACAACTTGGTGTGAAACGTAGAGGTCAACGTCCGCGTTCTTGATCAAGCGGTCGTAGCTGATGACGGGCACGCCCTCGCGGTGCGCCATCTCGACGATGGTGGCGGCGATCTCGCCGTTGTGCGGCGCAACGATGAGCACGTCAACTTTCTGCGCGAGCAAATTCTCGGCCTGCTTGATCTGGAGATTGTCGTCGCCGTTCGCCACCTGCACGGAGAGTTGTGCGCCGACCTCCTTCGCGCGCCGCTCCACCAACTCCTTATCCCGCTGCCAGCGTTCCTCTTTCAACGTGTCCATCAGAAACCCGATGGACACCGGATCGTTTGGACCCTTCTTCTGCCGCGCTCCGCCGCCCGCAGCGGAATTGCCCTGCTCGCCGCTCGTACAACCGGCGGCTAAAAGAATCGCCGCGAAGAGTATCAACTTGATTTTTTTTAAGCTGTGCATCCGTCGTGCTCCTTAAAACACGTTTTGGTTATCGAGTGGTAGCAGGAAACACCTGAGGTTTCGCTCTCTGGTGCGGAGTAAGCAATCCCCCGGCCTGATCCGAGTTGGAGACCTGAAGCCCGGGTTCGCGCTGTTTGAGGGATCAATAATTCAGTAACAAAGACAAAGCGATCTGATCGGTGGGCTTAGCTTATCAAGGCACGCCGTAGATTTCCATTGAATTTTTCGCTATCGAGTGCTAAGTTGCGCCCACCTTAATTATTAAATTGAGCAAAGGGCAAAAAAGCTCTGATAAGATTACGCTTCACTGTACTCTGAAAAGAGTCCGGTAGCCACTGGAATTTCACAACGATCTTTTCTCATCTCATTCGGCTGGCACTCTTTCGCGGTGCTCGTGCCCGAAGACTCCGCCAACCTTATGGCCCCTCGAGGAGGTTCGATATGCGTCAACTGCCTGTCAGGTTTTTCCGTGCAATGTTGTGCAGCTTGCTCCTGGTCTGCTGCGCCACCATCACTGCGAACGCGCAGTTCAGAGCCAATATTCAAGGGACGGTCTCCGATCCGACTGGGGCCGTCGTGCCCGGCGCCACCGTTACGCTCACCAACAACGAGACCGCCAAATCTCAAACGACTGTGGCGAGCGATGAAGGCTTTTATCGCTTCTCCGGGTTGGCTCCCGGCAGATACAAGATCACCGGGGAAAGCGCGGGCTTCAAAAAACAGGAACTCAGCGATATTGTGGTCAGCGGTGAAGACACGCAAGGGTACGATCTCATTCTGACGACCGGCGAAATCGGCGAGACGGTCACCGTGACCAGCCAATCGGTCCCGCTGCTCGAAACGGAAACCGCCAACATCAGGGGCGTGATCACCGCCGAAGAGGTGCGACAACTGCCGCAGGTCGGGCGCAACCCCTATGAACTGGCACGCACCGCGCCCGGCGTCTTCGGCGACACGGCGCGCGGCGGCGGGGGTAACTCGGCAACCTTTATTCCGGGCGTCGAGATGGTCGGCGGCGGCTCGAACAGCGGCGTCTTCCAAACCGAAAACCAAACGCAGATCACCGCCAACGGCCAGCGCGTTTCCAGCAACAACTATCAAATCGACGGCGTGAGCGTCAACAGTCTCGGACTGGGCGGCGCGGCGGTCGTCACACCGAATCAGGAATCGGTTAAGGAAGTCTCCGTCGTCTCCAGCAGTTACTCGGCGGAGGACGGGCGCAACACCGGCGCGCAGGTCAAAGTCGTCTCGCAAAACGGCACCAACGAATTCCACGGCAGCGCCGTCATCAACTACGCTTCGCCGAAGCTAAACTCTTTCAATAAATATTTCGGGCCGACTACGGGCTCGGCCTCGACGCCCGCGCTCTTGACTTGCCAGCGCGGCGTGCAGGTCTTCGCCAGCCGGTGCCCGGAGATCGTCAACCAGTACGAACGGAAATTCGCCGGCAGCATCGGCGGGCCGGTTTACCTGCCGCGCTTCGGCGAGGGCGGCCCCGCTTACTTCAGCGGTAAGAACCGTCTCTTCTTTTTCTTCTCCACCGAACTGCTGCGCCGCAGCAACTCCAGAGCCAGCAACATCTTCATCGAGACGCCGGAATTTCGCGACTACATCTCGCGCGTTCGCCCCGGCAGTTTCGCCGCGCAATTCTTCAACACGTCCGGTGTCGCCCCGCGCGTCATCGGTACGGGCCTGCCCTCCGGCGGCCCCGCCGCGAGCAGACCCATCAACGGGCAGGCGGGCTTGAGTTTCGACATCGGCTCGCTCAATGCCCCGCTCGGCCAGAACATCAACCCGACGCCCACGGGCTTCTTCGACGGCATCCCCGATGTGACGCTCGCCACCGTGGAAATTCCCGACAGCACGCGCGGCAACCAGTACAACACGCGCTTCGACTTCAATCGCGGCGACAAAGATCAATTCGCCGTCAGCACCTACTTCACCAAACTCAGCAATTTCGCCGGTTCCGGCAGCGGGCGACCTTTTGAAGACCTCACCTTCGAGCCGTTCAATTCCGCCGCCACGTTCACCTATATTCGCACCATCTCCGCGACCATCCTCAACGAAGCGCGCTTCAACTTCACGCGTTTCAACGCCAACGAACTCGACGCCCTCGGCAGCGGCGACCTCTCGATCCCGCGCTTGCAGATACAGGGCTTCGGCGCAGGCTTCAATCCCATCGGCGCGTTCGTCTTCGGCATCAATCGCGGGACGCCGAACGACCGCACGCAGAACACCTACGAGTTCCGCGACACGGCCACCTTCGTGCGCGGCAATCAGGCCATCAAAATCGGCGGCGAAGCGCGGCGCGAGCAAAACAACAACAACGAGATTTCCGAGGCGCGTCCCGAATTCACGTTCAAGAGCTTGCTCGATTTCGCCAACGATTCCGTGTTCTTCCAGAACATCGCCATCGACCCGCGCACCGGCGGCGCGGCCAACGGTCAACGCTACTTCCGCTCGAACACTTACGCCCTCTTCGTGCAGGACGATTGGAAGTTCAGACCCAACCTCACGCTCAATCTCGGCATGCGCTACGAATATCAATCGCCGTTGACGGAGAAAGAGGGGCGGCTGACGAATTACGTTTTCGGCCCGAACGGGATTGTGGACGGGCGCGTCGTTCCCGTCGAACGACTCCACGACCCGGACCGCAACAACTTCGCCCCGCGCCTCGGCTTCGCGTATTCGCCGAATTTCAAATCTTTCGGCGGTCTCCTGAGTCAGGATCGCGCGGTGATTCGCGGCGGCTTCGGCATCTCTTACGACCGTATCTTTCAAAATCAACTCGCCAACGTGCGCAGCAATCCGCCGTTCTTCGCGCAGGCCAATCTCTGCTGTTCGGGGACAATCAACGCCGCCGACCCCGGCCCGATCCTCTACTCGTTCGCCGTCGGCGGCAACCCGTTCGTCTACCCGGCGAATCCGAATCTACAACGCGGCATCGACCCGCTGACCGGCGGCCTCCTCGCCCCGTCGTCCGTGACGCTGCCCGGCGGCTTTATCCGCCGCGACATCGCCGTCGATGTCAACGGCTCGCCCGAACAATTACCCAACGCCTACGTCTACAGCTACTCGCTCGAACTTCAGTATCAACTGACGAGAAAAACGGTGGCCTCCGTGGCGTATCAGGGAAGCGCCGGGCGCAAACTGATTCGCACCATCGACCTCAACCGCCTCAATCCGGGCGACACCTTCGGGCCCGACTCCAACGACGGGCGTGGAGACCGGGTGCAGACTCAAGATGTCAACGGCAACCCGGTCACGCCGCGGCTGACCGGCAATCCGAATTTCAACCGCATCTTCTTTCCGCTCGCCGATGTCAACTCCAATTACAACGCGCTGCTCCTGCGCGTGACGCGCGACTACGCACGCAGCTTCCGCATCGAAGGCAACTATCGTTTCAGCAAAAGCATTGACACCAGTTCCTACGGGCGCGGCGCGCAGCAAACCGAACCGAGCAACCAGCAACTCGAACGCGGCCCCTCCGACTTCGACATCCGACACAACCTGGTCATCGCCGGTTTGTACCGGGTGCCTTTTTTCAACGAGGGGAGAGGCTTCATCGGCAAACTTCTCGGCGGCTTTGAAGTGAACGGGATTTTCAGTTACCACACCGGCTTTCCCTTCACGCCGCTCGTCTTCGGCGGCGAAGACAATGACCTCAACGGCGACGGCTTCCGCCCCGACCGCCCGACGCGCTACTTCGGCGGGGTCATTGAGAATCCCTCGAACCGGGATTTCATCAACGGCATCTTCACCGGAGCCAACGTGCGCTTGGCCGACGGGCGTCCCGGCGGAGTAAACAACTTCGACATCACTTCACTGGGGAGCGCAGGCATCGGGCGCAACGCCTTTCGCGGGCCGAAATATCGTTCCGTCGATCTCTCGCTCGTCAAGCAAACGCGCTTGCCCTTTATCAGCGAGCAGGCCAATCTCGATCTTCGGGCGAATCTGTTCAACGCCTTCAACCTGCTCAACCTGCCGCCGTTTCAACCTGTGACGGACCAGGTCAACATCGACTTCGTCGAAAGATTCGGACGCGCGCCCTCCGCGCTCGCCGGTCGCGTGATCGAACTGCAAGCGCGGTTCAGTTTCTAATGAGTGACTGAATGTTCGCGCGAACGGAGAGGCCGCCGGGGAAGCCAATCCGTTCGCGCGATATTTTTCGCGGAGTTCATGTTCATGTTAACGCTCTATCTGCGGCGATCAATGACCATCTCCCGCATGACGCTTCTCATTGCGGCCACGCTTATCCTGCCCGCCGCCACACTCCCGCCTGGCGCTTCCGCCCCGCGCCCACCGCAGGCGAACATCGAACGAAGGATCGACGCCCTGCTCGCGCGGATGACGCTTGCCGAAAAACTCGGACAACTTCAGATGCTCGACGGCGAGGCCAACGGCAACTTTCGCCCTGAACACCGCGACCTGATTCGCCAAGGCTTGCTCGGCTCGACCTTGAACGTGCGCGGCGCGGCGCGCGTCAATGAGTTGCAACGCATCGCGATGGAAGAGTCGCGCCTGAAGATTCCCGTCCTCTTCGCCTTCGATGTGATCCACGGCTACCGCACGATCTTCCCCGTCCCGCTCGGCGAAACGGCGAGTTGGGACCTAAAGGCAGCGGAGCGCGCGGCGGAAGTGGCAGCGGCAGAATCGGCGGCGGCTGGCGTGCGTTGGACGTTTGCGCCGATGGTGGACATCGCCCGCGACGCGCGCTGGGGGCGCATGGTCGAAGGCGCGGGCGAAGACCCGTATCTCGGCTCGCGGATGGCCGTCGCACGGGTGCGCGGATTTCAGGGGACGGACTACGGCGCGCCCGAACGCATCGTCGCCTGCGCCAAGCACTGGGTGGCCTACGGCGCGGCGGAAGCGGGGCGCGACTACAACACCGTCGATATGTCGGAGACGACTTTGCGCGAAGTTTATTTTCCGCCCTTCAAAGCCGCGGTCGATGCGGGCGTCGGCACGTTCATGAGCGCGTTCAACGATCTCAACGGCGTGCCCACCTCGGCCAATCCCTTCACGCTCACGAACGTCTTGCGCGGCGAGTGGAAGTTTGACGGCATCGTTGTCAGCGATTACGAATCGGTCAAAGAGTTAATCAACCACACGGTCGCCGACGACGAGCGAGAGGCCGCGCGCGCCGCGCTCACGGCGGGCGTGGACATCGAGATGGTCTCGCGCCTCTACAATCAGCATGGGGAGCAACTGCTCAAGGAGCGCAAACTCACTCTCGCCACCGTTGATGAGGCGGTGCGGCGCGTGCTGCGCATCAAATTTCGACTCGGCCTCTTTGAACGACCCTATGCGGATGAAGCGCGCGAGCGCACGGTGGTCATGCGAGCGGAACACCTCGCCGCCGCCCGCCAAATCGCGGCGCGCTCGTTGGTCCTCTTGAAGAACGAGCGCGAGGCGTTGCCGCTCGATAAATCAATCGGCACACTCGCCGTCGTCGGCCCGCTCGCCGATTCGCCCAAGGACGTGCTCGGCTCCTGGACCGGCGACGGGCGCGCGGAAGATGCCGTCACACTGCTCTCAGGGATCAAGGCGAAGGTCTCGCCGAACACGAAAATTTTATACGCGAAAGGCGTGGCGGTTGAAGGCAAGGGCGTGACGGGCAACTACGATGCCGCCCCGCCGACGGCCAGCAACGCCGGAGGAACCAACGTCGCGCAGAGCAGCGACGCGGCCAGAAACTCGACCACGCCGACCGCTCAAGACGGCATCGCCGAGGCAGTGCGGCTGGCGCAAATGGCGGATGCAATCGTCGTCGCCGTCGGCGAATCGGCGGAGATGAGCGGCGAAGCAGCCTCGCGCACGTCGCTCGATCTGCCGGGCCGGCAGTTGGAACTGATTCAAGCCATTCACGCGACGGGTAAGCCTTACGTCGTGGTGTTGATGAACGGGCGGCCCTTGACCATCAACTGGCTCGCGGAAAATTCGCCCGCGATTTTAGAGACGTGGTTCGCCGGCACGCAGGCAGGCCACGCGATTGCCGACGTGCTTTTCGGCGACGTGAACCCCGGCGCCAAACTGCCCGTCACGTTCCCGCGCGCCGTCGGCCAATCGCCGCTCTATTACAATCACAAGCGCACGGGACGCCCGCCCACCGATCAGAAATACACTTCCAAATACCTGGACACGCCCTTCACGCCGCTCTATGCGTTCGGCTACGGCTTGAGCTACACGCAGTTTCGCCTGACCAATTTACAACTGAGCGCGCCGAGCATTCGTCCTGACGGGCAACTGACGGCGAGCGTCGAAGTCGAGAACACGGGCAAACGCGCGGGCGATGAAGTCGTGCAACTTTATCTGCGCGACGTGGCTGCGAGCGTGACGCGCCCGGTCAAAGAATTGAAAGGCTTTGAGCGCGTGACGCTCAAACCCGGCGAGCGGAGGCGCATCAGCTTCAAGCTCACGCCCGAACATCTCGGCTTTTACAATCGTGCGATGCGTTTCATCGTCGAACCAGGCGCGTTCAAAGTCTTCGCCGGGACGAGTTCCGCCGACGGGCTCGAAGCGAGTTTTACAGTCGTCGAGAAGTAATTGATGCGTCCATTATCCCGCCTATCCGCCGCCGCCGTTTCACGCCGGTGGCAGCGAATTTTCATTCTGCTGATCTGCACCGGACTGATTCTTTCCAATTTCAGTAGGCCGGTTGACGCTCTCGCGCAACGCCCGCGCAAGCCGGCGACACGGGCGACCACCGCCCCGCGCATCACGGCGCGCGACGAAGCTTTACTCGAAGACATGTCGCGCCGCGCGTTTCGCTACTTCTGGGAACAGGCCGACGCTTCGACCGGACTCGTCCGCGACCGCGCCCGCACCGATGGCTCGCCGCACGACGAAAATCATCGCTACACCGCCAGCATCGCCGCCACCGGCTTCGGCCTCACCGCCCTCTGCATCGCCGCCGAACGTGGCTGGATCGAGCCGCATGAAGCGCGCGAGCGCGTGCGCCGAACGCTCCGCTTCTTCGCCACACGCGCTTTCCACAAACATGGTTGGTTCTATCATTGGATGGACATGCGGACGGGCGAGCGGGTGTGGAACAGCGAAATCTCTTCGATTGACACCGCGTTGCTGCTCGGCGGCGTGCTCACGGCGCGGCAAAAATTTCGCGCCGACCCGGAGATCGTGCGCCTCGCCACCCGTATCTACGAGCGCGTGGACTTTCCGTGGATGCTCAACGATCATCCGACTTTGCTCTCACACGGCTGGCGACCCGAATCCGGCTTCATCAAGTATCGCTGGAACGCCTACAGCGAGCATTCGATCTTGAACTTGCTGGCAATCGCTTCGCCGATGCATCCCATTACGCCGCGCTCCTGGCGCGCGTGGCAGCGCGAACGCATCACCTACGCGGGTTACACCTACATCACCGGCGGCCCGCTCTTCATCCATCAATACTCGCACGCCTGGGTAGACTTTCGCGGGCGGCGCGAAAGCCACTATCCCTTCACGGACTACTTCGCCAACTCGGTTGACGCGACCCGCGCGCACCGCCTCTTCTGCCTCGCCCTCTCTCGCGAGTTTCCCGGTTACACGGCGGACGTGTGGGGCATCACGGCTTCCGACAGCGCGAAGGGTTATCTGGCGTGGGGCGGGCCGCCGCGCGACCCCGCAATAGACGGCACGGTCGTGCCCTGCGCGGCGGGCGGTTCGCTCATGCTCACGCCCGACATCTCGCTCCCGGCCCTGAGCGCGATGCACGAGAAGTATGGCGAGCGAATTTACGGTCAATACGGGTTCGTCGATGCTTTCAATCCCAACACCGGATGGGTCGGCCCCGATGTCATCGGCATCAACCTCGGCATCATGCTGCTCAGCGCGGAGAACTTGCGCACAGGCAACGTCTGGCGTTGGTTTATGCGTAATCCTGAGATACCGCGCTCACTGCAACTCGTCGGGCTTCGTCCCTGAGCCGAAAAGCCCGGTGGAAATAATCCACCGGCATTGATCATTCACCTCGAAAAATTTTCCTTAACTTGAACGTCAGTTCGATGTAAGAAACGGAAAAAGATTCAACTACGAACCCACACGAAAGGGCACGAAGAAGCACTGTCTTTTCGTTGCCCTTTCGTGTGGGTTCGTGGTTAAGTTTTTCATCCGTATGATCATGATGGCTGACACCGAACTGACATTACTTGAGCGTGCGGCGAAAGATGCGATAACTCCACGCATCGAGCGCAAGGGCGGGCAGGCCGACGGTGCGCGTTTTCGCGGTGCGTTCCGGCGCGGGGGCGGCGGGCGCGGGCGGCGGGGCAACATCCGGCGTCACGTCCGTGTAATTCGAGCCGCCCGCGGCTTCGACAAAACCGACGAACGGGCGATTCGAGAAGTTGACCGCCACGAGCATCTCTTCATCGTTCATTCGCCGCCGGTAAGTCACCACGCGCGACTCGTCCGAGTTGCGCAACCACTGTGTAGAGCCGCGACGCAACGCCGCGCTTGTGCCCCGGAGCGCGATCATTTGCTGATAGAAGCGCGGAAATTCCGGTCGGCGTTCGGCGATCTGCCAGAAGACGGGAAGCTTCTCGAAAAGCGCGGGCGCACCCGATTCGGTCGTGTCGCCGACCTCCATGCCGTTATAGAGCAAAGGCACGCCGTCGAGCGTGAACATCAGGGCGGAGGCCGCGAGCGCGGCGCGTTCGCCGAAACGCGCAATCGCGCGCCGCTCGTCGTGGTTGTCCGAGAAGCGCAGGTGCAAAGCGCCCTGCGGCCACTTCGCGCGCTCCTCCTCCCAAGCCGTGCGCAGGGCGGTGGCTGGCGCATTGCCCATGAGCACGTCCGTCATCGCGCTATGCAACGGCCACGCGTAATCCACATCGAAGGCTTTCACCAGCAAATCCGGCTCGTGCCATTCGGCGAGCATGAAGATGTCGGGCTTGACCTTTTCCAGTTCCACGCGCGCACGCTCCCAGAAGTCCGTCGGAACCATGCCCGCCACATCGCAACGAAAGCCGTCAAGGTCGTACTCGCGCAGCCAGAACTTGAGCACGTCGATCATGTAAGCGCGAAGCGCGGGATTGTCGTAGTTGAGATCGGCCACGTCCGCCCAGTCAGCGACGGGCGGGATCACTTTGCCAGACGCGTCGCGCGTGTAGAAGTCCGGCGTCTTCATCATCACGCTGTCCCACGAGGTGTGATTCGCCACGATGTCGATGATGACTTTCATCCCGCGCCGGTGCGCTTCCACGACGAGCCGCTTGAAATCTGCCGGTGTGCCGTAGTCCGGGTTGATCGCGTAGAAGTCTTTGACGGCGTAGGGGCTGCCGATGGTCCCCTTCGCGCGCTCGCGCCCGACCGGGTGGATCGGCATCAACCACAGGATGTTGATGCCGAGTTGTTTCAACCGGTCGAGTTGCGCCGTGACGCCCTCGAAATCCCCTCGCGCGGAAAAGTTGCGCGGGAAGATTTCATAAATCACCCCGTCGCGCACCCAGGGCTGCACATCGCGCGCCGTCGCTTTAGAAAAATCGCGCGTCGATGTCGCCTGCGCGAAAGCAACGTTCCCAAGCTGAACGATTTGACTCACCATTATCAACCCACCACAAATAATATTTAAGGTTCCTCTTCTCACTTGCTTCTCCCATCTGAGCTCAAAGGCGCGAGCGCAGCCCTGGCCGGGTTCATCGCTTGCCGCCCACCTGCGCCTCATCAATTAACCCAGTACTCGGCACGGGCTGGACAGAGCCTTGCGGGATGAGCGGCATGTGCTCATCGCCTGCGATCACGGCGCGTTCGGGCACGTTCTGATCAGCCGTGTCGCGCACGCGCGAGACGAACAGCGCGGCTAACAACAGGCTTGCGCCGCCGAGCATGACGACGTAGAGCGGATTATTGTTGAAAACGTGGCGCACGAGCGGCTGAAACGTGAACGATGCGACGATTTCGGGGATAACGATGAAGAAATTGAAGATGCCCATATAGACGCCCATGCGCGCGGGCGGGAGCGCGCCCGACAAAATCGCGTAAGGCATCGAGAGGATCGAAGCCCACGCGATGCCGACGCCCACCATCGACAGCAGTAGTATCCACTTGTCCTGAATGATATAGACCGAGAGCAACCCGATGCCTCCACAAACGAGCGCCATCGCATGCACCGTCTTGCGGCTCGTCGCGGCGGCGAGTTTCGGCAGCGCGAAGGCAACAAGGAAACACACGATTGAATAGACGGCGAAGGCGATGCCGCCCCATTCCTGTCCGAGCGCGAAACGCGGATCGCGGTCGCTGGTCGCGCCGAAGATGTGATAGGAAGTCGTCAAGCCGAAGAACATCCACATGCAGAACAGTCCGAGCCATGTGAAGACCTGCACGACGGCGAGTTGTTTCATCGTCACCGGCATCGCGCGCATGGCCGAGAAGACTTCGCGCAGGCCCGCGCCGAAGCCGCGATGTTCGCGGCGCATCCGCTCAAAGGCTTCCATGTCTTCGGGCGGGTACTCTTTCGTCGTGAAGACCGTCCAGAGCACCGCGAGAAGAAATGCCACCGCGCCGATCTTGAAAGAGTATTGGATCGTTAAGGGGATGCCGCTCGGCGTGCTTCCCGTCACCCCGTACTGGCGGAAGATGAACGGCAGCACATTCGCCAGCGTTGCCCCGACGCCGATGAAGAAAGATTGCATGACGAAACCGGCGGTGCGTTGATCGACATTCAACTTGTCGGCGACGAAGGCGCGAAACGGTTCCATGCTGACGTTGATGCTGGCATCGAGAATCCAGAGCAGCCCCGCCGCCATCCAGAGCGCGGAAGAATCCGGCATGAAGAAGAGCGCGATGCTGGCGCAGATCGCGCCGATGAGAAAGTATGGTCGCCGCCGACCGAGGCGATTCCAGGTGCGGTCGCTCATCGAACCGATGATCGGTTGCACCAGCAACCCCGTCATCGGCCCGGCCAGCCAGAGGATCGGAATCTCGTCGGCGTTTGCGCCGAGATACGTGTAGATGCCGCTCATGTTGGCGAGTTGCAAGCCCCACCCGAATTGAATGCCGAGGAAGCCGAAACTCATGTTCCAGATTTGCCAGAAGCTCAAACGTGGCTTTTGCTGCGTCATCTTTCTTACACCTCACTTCAAATTATCAACGCGCGTAAAGGTTGATGTCTTCGACGATCACGTTGCGGTCGAGCGAGAGGGCGCAGAGGAGCGTGCGCGCCATGTTTCGCACATGGATTGCGCCCGCGCGCGGCGCATCGTCCTGTCCCGTATGGTCCACATCGACGAGGCCGGGACAGAGGTTGAAGACGCGGAGGTTCGCGCCCGTTTGCTCGTTCAATTCGTCCGCCGTCTTGCGCAGCACGTCTTCGCGCCGCGAAGCGATGACGACAGCTCGCGCGCCGGACGCGGCTAACGCCCCGGCGAACGCGCGCCCGATTCCGCTTCCGCCGCCCGTGATGAGGGCGATTTGTTCCGTGAGAGGTTTGTGGCGCAGAGTCATCGAAGTTCACACATCTCTCAACGCGCCGGGATGTTCGTCAGGATGCTGGCCGAACGCGCGGGCAAATTGAGTTTCAATCTGCCGCCCTCGGCGCGCACGTTCCTGAGCGTGCCGAGACGATCATCAAGTTGCACGTCGCCGGCGAGGCGCGCGGGCGCGAGGCTAAACTCGATGTTGGCCGGCTTCGTGTCGTTGTTGAAGACGATGATGACCGCGCCGCGCTCGCTCACACGCGCGTAAGCATACTGTTGCTCGGCGGCGCGCAGGGTGATGAGCGCGCCGCGCCTGAGCGGTTCGAGTTCCGCGCGCAGACGGCCTACGCGCCGGGTGTGCTCGAAGCTGTCCTGCTCTTCGGGCGTGCGCCCGTTGCGGGCAAAAGCGTTACGACGGTCGCCGGGGAAACCGCCGGGGAAGTCCTGCCGCGTCGCCGGCTCGTCCGCCCCCGTCATCGCGATCTCGTCGCCGTAATAAATGTGCGGAACGCCGCGCGTCGTCAGCAGCAGAGTGTGCGCCAGTTTCAGCCCTGCGACGGTCGCGCCCGGCTCGCTCATGAAACGCCCGTCGTCGTGGCTGCCGATGAGCGTTACGAGCAGATCGGGATTCGTATAGAGCGAGTCCTTCGCCAGCAATTGCGCCACGTCTTTGACGGGTTTGCCGCCCGCGAAAGCGTGGCGCGCGGCATAGAAAAGCGGGAAGTCGAGCAGCGAATCAAGACCGGAATCCACGCCGTCGAATCGTGTGCTTCCGCCCTGAAAGAAAGAGACGTGGGTCACGTCGCCGTCCTTGACCTCGCCGAAGACACGAACATCCGGGAACTCGCGCTTGATCGCTGCCGTCCAATCACGCCAGAAACTGTTCGGGACGTATTGCCATGTGTCCTCGCGGATGGCATCCATTCCCGTCGTGCCGATCCACCACAACGTGTTCTGGATCAGGTAACGCTTCGTTTCCTCATCGTCCTGATTGAAGTCGGGCAGGAAGTCCAGGAACCAGCCTTCCATCGTCGCGCGTTTGGTTTGCGGGTCGGGGCGCGGGTCGTGCAGCACCCACGTCTCGAAGACGTTGGCGAGGTGACGCTCGCGCGTGCCGTTGAACCAAGTGGGCGTCGGCTGGTCCGCCACCCACGGATGATACGGCCCCGCGTGATTAACGACGCTGTCCTGAATAACTTTGATGCCAATCTTGTGCGCCTCTTCAATTAACTCGCGCAGTTTGAGGAGCGTGCCGAAGTGCTCTTCGACCGCGTAGAAATCCTGCGCGTTGTAGCCGTGGAAACCCGTGCTCGGCTTCCCTTCCTTCAACTCGATCTCGTTCAGGCGGTCGTAATTGTCGTACCACGGGCTGAGCCAGAGGGCGGTCGCGCCGAGGTCTTTCAAGTAGGGCAGGCGGTTGATGACGCCCTGCAAATCACCGCCGTGGTAATAGAATTTGTTGTTGCGGTCGTAAATGCCACGCGACTGCGGAGGGTCGTTGTTCGCTGTGTCGCCGTCGCTGAAGCGGTCGATCATGAGCATGTAAATGAGGTCGTCGGGAGAGAAACCCTGAAAGCGTCCGGCGCGGGCGAGTGGCGCGAGAATTTCAAACTGCGCTTCGCTCGTCCCCGCCGCAGTCGTGATGCGCAGGCGGCGCAAGCCCGGCGCGGCCTGCGGGTCAATCGCGACATCGACGAAGAGATAGGTGCCCGCCGCGTTGATGCGCGTGAGCCCCGCCGCCACGCCCGCGCCCACCGTCTCGACGCGCGCCCCCGACAAATGTTTCCCGCGCACCATCACGCGCACAGGGTTCATCGTGCTCCCCGCCCACCAACTCGGCGGCTCAACCTTCGACACCTCCGGCGCGCTCTGGGCGACGACCAAAGAAGCGGCGGCGAGAAATATCGCGATAAGAATTGCGAAGCAAGCGGGTGCAGCGTGGCGTGTTGTATTCATTGAGAGTGGATGTTCAAGTCTCATTGTGCGCGGGGACAGCCCCAGCCAAAAATCGCCGATAAAATCGCGAGAGATGATAACGATATGAACCACAACGCGAGCAGGGTCGAGATGAACTTCGCGCTTTTCCCTCTGACCGCGACGCCTGCAACCTTCATCACCTTTATCTTACCGAGACGGGAAAAGACTAAGAGACAGATACCCAACCAAAGTATGATTATCGAAACAATCAAGCCCGCCAACGGAACGCGACAAGCAGCACCGGCATAAAGAATAACTCCAAAACACATGAGCCCAACTCATCATCTTGTAGCAAGTCAGTGTTCGTCAGATTTCAGATCGCTGACTTCCGTCCTCAGGTTGCGCCCGTAGAGTTCGGTTAATTCTTCGAGACGGTCGCGCACCTCGGCGGTCAGCGCGCCCGCCGGGTAACGCCAGTTCCAGTTGCCGGAGATGCTGTTGGGGAGATTCATGCGCGCGTCGTTGCCGAGGCCGAGCACGTCCTGGAGCGGGATGATGGCGGTGTTGGCGACGGAGGCGAGCGCGGCGCGAATGAAGTCCCAGTGAATCTCCGTGCCCTTAGAGTTGAGATAATCGAGACAGAATTTGCGCTCGCGTTCGATCTGTTCCACTTTGCGCGTCGAGCCAGCGCCCGCTTCGGATTTGAACCAGCCGAGAGTCGTGTCATTGTCGTGCGTCCCCGTATAGACGGCGACGTTGCGATGATAATTGTGCGGCAAATCGAGATTCTTGCTGTCGCCCCCGAAAGCGAACTGGAGGATGCGCATGCCGGGGAAATTGAAATCATCGCGCAGGCTCTCCACATCGGGCGTGATCACGCCGAGGTCTTCGGCGAAGATCGGCACGTCGCCGAGCGCATCTTTGATCGCGGTGAAGAGTTCTCTGCCCGGCGCATCGACCCACCGCCCGCGCTCCGCCGTCTGGTCGCCGCCCGGTATTTCCCAACTCGCGGCGAAACCCCGGAAGTGGTCGATGCGCAGGATGTCCACTTCGCGCAACATCGAACTAACGCGCGCGATCCACCAGCGAAAATCCTCGGCCTTCATCTGTTCCCAATCGTAGAGCGGATTGCCCCAGAGTTGGCCGGTCGCGCTGAAGTAGTCGGGCGGCACACCGGCGACGACGCGCGGGCTGCCGTCTTCGTTCAACTTGAACAGATGCGGGTGCGTCCACACATCAGCCGAATCGTGCGCGACGAAGATCGGGATGTCGCCGACGACGGAGATGCTCTTTTCCTTGCAGTAACGTTTGAGCGCGCCCCACTGTTTGAAGAAGAGGAATTGATAAAACTTCTGCGCGTCGATCTGTTCGCGCAAAGCCTCGCGCGCGGCGGCTAGCGCGCCCGTGTCGCGTTTGAGCATGGGACGTTCCCACTTGTTCCACGCCGCCCCCTTGCGGGCGTCCTTCATGGCGCGATAGAGCGCGTAGTCATCGAGCCACGCCGCTTCGTGCTGGCAGAAAGTCTCAAAACTTCCGCGCAGGCCTGTGTCCGTCGTGTGGTGAAAATTTTCAAACGCGCGCACGAGCACTTTGTTCTTAAACTCGATGGCCGCACCGAACTCGACGCGCGCATGAGCGAACCTGGGCACGGGCGCGAGATCGCTCTTTTCCAGTAAGCCTTCTTCGAGCAGGCGGTCGGGACTGACGAGCAGGGTGTTGCCTGCGAAGGCCGAGAAAGATTGATAAGGCGAATCGCCGTAGCCCGTCGGCCCAAGCGGTAAAACCTGCCAGAGGCTTTGCCCGCTCGCGGCGAGAAAGTCGATGAAGGCATATGCTTCATCGCCCAAATCGCCGACGCCGTATCTGCCCGGCAAACTCGTCGGATGCAGCAGGACGCCGCTCGAACGTGGAAAATTCACCATCGAATTCCTTAGTTGTTGAGATGGACAAAGCTACCTGCGAATTTGCGATTGCCACTACTTTTACAACAGGGACCGCCTATCATCAAGCCGCTCGCCCGGCTCTCTCAGGCACGATTTAACGAGACACTCGATAAGCGATGGCCGTCCGCGCCGGAACTTCCAGCGAGACCGTCGCGCCCGCGATCTTCAACGTCTCTTTCGCCCCGATTAGCGGCACAAGTTGCGCGCCGTCGGCCACATTGATGAAGGCGACGGGAGCGGAAATTTTCTTCGGCGGCGCGGCGCGATTAAAGGCGAGGATGATCGTCTCTTCCGCCGTCTGTCGCGCGAAAGCATAACTGTCGTCGTCGAACGCGAGATCGAGCAGGTGTCCGTGACGCATGGCCGCGTGTTCGCGCCGAAGTTTCAACCAATCGCGCGTCCATTGGAACATGCGCTGCTCTCGCTCAGTGCGCCCGCTCTGCTCAAAAGCGCTCTGCGCATCGCCCGCGAAGCCGCCGGGGAAATCGCGGCGGTTGTCGGGGTCGTCGCCGCCTTCCATGAAAATCTCGTCGCCGTAATAAAACTGCGGGATGCCGCGCACGCTGAAGAGAAACGCGTGATGCAGCATCGAGCCTTCGAGTGTCATGCCTTCGAGGGAAGCGATGCGGCGCACGTCGTGGTTGCTCGTCATCACGGTGAGCCGCGCGGGGTCCGGATAAAGCGCGTCGTTCCTGAGCATCTGGCGGAGGGCTGAAAGGGGCGCTTTATGCGCGAAGGCATCAAGCGAGATTTGCCACAGGGGAAAGTCGAAGAGCGAATCGAGTTCGGTGTCGATGCGGTCCCAACCCCTGCGCCCCCCGGCGAAGAAAGAAATGTGAATGGGGTCGCGGTCGAACACTTCGCCGACCATCCACATCTTCGGATATTGATGATGCAGAGCGAGGCTCAAGTTGCGGATGAAGGCGCGCGGCATGTATTGGATCGTGTCCTGCCGGATGGCGTCCATCCCCGTCACGCCGATCCACCAGAGCGCATTTTGAATTTCGTAGCGCGCCACCTCCGGCTCTTCCTGATTCAAATCGGGAAGGCTATCGGCGAACCAGCCGTCGAGGGTCGGGCGACGCGCGGCTTCGCTCGCGTGCGGCGAGAGCAGCAGATCAGCGCGAAAGGGGTTTTGCAGATGACGCGCGAGCGTGCCGTGAAACCAATTGTCGAGCGGCGGATCGCCCATCCACGAATGGCGCGCGCCGACATGGTTGGCGACTTGATCCTGAACGATCTTGATTCCGAGCGCGTGCGACTTCGCGACGAGTTCGCGCAAAGTCTGCATGTCGCCGAAGTGGTCTTCGACGGCGTAGTAATCGATTGCGCCGTAGCCGTGATAGTCCGTGCTCGGACACCACGGCTTGTCGCAGTTGGTAATGCCGTTCCAGTTGTCGTACCACGGGTTGAGCCAGAGGGCGGTAACGCCTAATTCCTTCAGATAAGGCAGGCGGTTGATGATGCCGCGAAAATCTCCGCCATGATAGGAGCGCGGATTGCGGCGGTCGGTGGCTTCGCGCGGCGCGAACGGCGGCACGTCGTTCGCCGCGTCGCCGTTCGCAAAGCGATCCGGCATGATCAGGTAGATCACGTCGTCGGCGTTGATGCCCTGAAAGTTGGTGGCCGGATCGAGGGGCGCGTTGAGGCGAAACGGAATTTGCGTTGTGCCGCCGCGTGTCTCCAGAGCCAGCGGGTAATCGCCGGGCGCGGCAGCGGGGTTGATCTGGACGTTGACGAAAGCGTAAGTGCCCGCCGGGTTGATGACGACAGAACTCGTCTCGGTGCCCGCGCGCGTGGGGGCGACGCTCGCGCCGTGCAGATTCACGCCGCGCACAAGCAACCGCACCGGGTTGATCGTGTGCGCCGCCCACCACGAAGGCGGCTCGACTTTGGTGATGGCCGGGGCATGAGCATTTTGCGCAAGTGCGCTTGAGACGAAACAGGAAAGCGCGATGATGAGCAGAAGAAAGGAACGGTGGGCGAAACTGGCAAACTTTGAATTGCTCATGCTCTTGGGTTGTTCCCACCGGAGCGCGCAGTCGATGATGCGCTCTATTTACCGTTGAAAGTTTTGACGAAAGCGACGAGCGCGGCGATCTCGTCTTTGGAGAGTTTTTTGCCGAAAGCGGGCATGCCGCCGCGCCCGTCTCTGATCGCCGCGGTCAGTCGTTTATCGCCCGCGCGCTCTTTCTTCCACCACTGCGCATCGGCCAGATTCGTCGCGTCGTAGAGTTCGCCGAGCGGGGTTTGGCTCCGCCCGCCCGCGCCGTGGCAGCGTGCACAATTCTCGACGAACAAATTTTTCGCGCCCGCGGGTTGTTGCTGCTTACGCGACGATTTCTTTTGCCCCGCTTGAGTCGCGCTCGCTTCCACGCGCGCGACTTGGCTGAAGTAACCGCCGCTCAAAATTACGCCGAGCAGGAACGTCAGAATTGTTAACTTCCCTCTGTTTCCCATGATCATCCGCGACGCTTCACTCAACTCCCGCGCCTCCCGCGGACACGGCTGTTGTGACCTTTCTTTCCTTCAAACTATGGACGTGCCACGGCGCGCTCTCATTGCTCATCTCAGGACGCTTGCGCAAAAAGTCATTGGCAATCGAGAGGGCTGAAGGATCGTCTTTTTGATCCGCGAAGATGGCGGCCTCGCGTTTGGCCTCTTCGTTCAGCCCCAGTTTGCGATAGACGAGCATGAGGTTGTAGTGCGCGCCCGTGTCTTCCGGGTCGATGCCGAGCACCTGCTCGTAGCATTCACGCGCGCCTTTGAAATCGCGCTTGATCTTGCAGAGTTCGCCGAGTTGCTGCCAGGAGACGCGGTCGCGCGGATAATCGGCGAGGATGCGGCGCAGATTCGTTTCCGCCATTCCCAATTCGCCGCGTTTGATCTGGATGCGCGTGCGCTGGAAGAGGGCGCGCAAGTTGTTCGGATTCTTCGAGAGCACTTCATCGAGCAAACGCGCCGCCGCTTCATACTGCGCGAGTTCAAACAAAGCGAGCGCGCGATTGACCTTCGCCATCGGGCGATAAGTTTCGTCGAGTTCGGCGGCGCGCTCGAAGGCTTCCGCCGCGAGCGCGAACTGTCGCTGGTCCAAGAGCGCGATGCCGTAGTTGTTCCAACGCCGCCAATCGGGCATGACGCCTTTCGCGCCCGCGACGATTGGTTGCGCCTCGTTGTCGCCCGCGCTGAGCGTGTATTCGGTCGAGGCCATCGTCACGATGGGATAGTCGATTGATTTGCCGAGCGCGTAGTCCTGAAAGACGCGCGTGAAGCGGCGGTAGCGCACGCGCGCCGACAAAGTCAGTTTGCCTTGCAGCGCGGCGGGCACGTTGAATTGATAGCGCGCGAGGTCAGAGCGGCCCGATTGAATCTGATTGTTCTGCGCGACGATTTTCGTGCGCCAGATGTGATGCTTATCGTTAAAAGCGCCATCACCTTTAACGAGATAAGTTTTGTAGTTGTGCGCGGACTCGTCGAGGTGTCCGTTCGGTTTGATGAAGCCTGAAGTGTAGAGCGTCTGCCCGGCTTCGTCCCGCACGGTGAACTCGACGTAGGCTTCGTAGAAGTCGCGCAGTTCGGGCGGGAACGAATGGCCGATGTTCTTGTTGGTGATGACCACGTCGGCGACGAGTTGATCGCCCGCGTCGAGTTGGAATCGGCTGTGGTTGACGGGCGCGATGAATTCCTCCGCGCCGCCACCGCGCACGCTGCGGCGACTGAGGGCGAAGATGTCGATGCCGACGGCGTCCGCTTCGAGAAACCTGGTGACGGCTGCGAGTTGTTCGGGCCACTTGTAGAACGTCGGGATGGCGGTGTTGGCGGCGGGCCAGCGATGCGAACTGAGGCGGCCTTCCTTCGCCGCCACGTCGAAGAGCGGCGCGTCCTCTTTCTTCATGTGACAGGAATTGCACGACTCTCTATCGCGCGTGTAGAACGGGTGCGGCGACTCTTTCGAGAAAGATGATTGTTGAAATTCGTCGCCGACGGAGAAGGCGCGCAGGAACTTGTAATCGTTCAATTCGCGCGGCACTTGCGATTTATGGCAGGCGGCGCAAAACTCCGTGGACTTCAAGAGCGGGCGCATCATCGCGCGGCGGTGCGCGGGCACATCGTCCAAAATTTCCTGATCGGCGACGTGCAACAAGCGCGTGCCGTCTTCGCGCACGAGCAGGGCGGGTTCGCTCATTATGTAACCGCCGATGCCGCGCCCCGTGCCCGCTTGAATCGAATGGCAGGCGATACAGGAGACGCCGTCTTCGTCGAAGGGTCGTTTGATCTTGGCGTTCTTCGTGAGCGCGCCGGAGAAGAGGGCGGCGGGGTTGTGGCATGATTCGCAGTGGCGCGTGAACTCGATGCCGCGTTGCGAAATCAGATCGTTGACGTTCTTCTGGTAGAACGGTTCGCGGAAGGCGTTGCGGTGCGCTGATTGGAGCCACTGCGCGTGCGAATCCGTGTGGCACTTGGCGCAGCGATCCGCCCCGATGAACATCTCGCCGGGGATGAATTTGCCCGTTGCCGTCGTCGCGTTCGACGGCGCGAAGGGGTTTGCGCCGAACTTGAAATCATAATTCTTCGCGACCTCTTCGTTGTACGAGTTGATCGCTTCCGGATCGAACGGCTTCGCCTCGGGCGACCCGGCGGCGAAACCGTTGCGCACGACGAGGAAGACCGCCGTTGTGATCAGGAAGAAGATCGCCGCCCACAGCATGCGTTTGCGGTCGTGTGCCGTCAGCATGAGGGTCGAGCGGGGGGGAGTCGGATCGTGCATTGAATGCTCCATGAAATGACCGGACAGATGAACTAATGAAAAAGGAAACTAACAGGGATGCGCCACGCGCGGCTTCCAGTCCAAACGCTATCGAACGAATTGGGCAACATCTTATCTCAAAAGATTCACAGGCGAAACTTCTTGAAACGAAAATCACCTGCCGGACAACGCGCGTCCATCCTGCCTGGTTGCGCGAGGTCGGGGGCCGGGCCGCATCGCGTGTCATCGCGGGGCGCAGTTGCAGCGGCGGCGTCACCTATTCAACAGAAGAGTTAATTGTGGGATTGCAAAAAGGAAGCAAACGCCCGGCACTAGCGGCGCGCACGAACCGCTGATGATAAAAGACAAGCTGGGGTGCGCGTCCGCTGCATGCCGTCTGTTAAAGCGTGGCCTTACCTGGAAGCATCAACTGTGTCTTCCTTTTTACTCACAAGGTAAACAACATAACCATCAGATAAGTGGCTCAAATCTAAAAGCAAAAAGAGGTGGATTCAACTTGTAAGTGCAACTCTGCAACTGCAACTCATCGCAGGTGTCTTATGAAGAGATAACCGAGTTGCACTTACAAGTTGAATTCACTCCTTAAATAGAGAATTAACGACCTATCAATTCTTTTTTCAGACAAGCGCACGTAGTGACTTGGAGTTTCAGGGAGTTTTCTCTTCCCGAACCGCAGAGAGCAGCCCCCGTTTCGCTTCGTCGATCAAGTGATTGTTCTCTTCGTAAGAGAGATTCGCGCCTGCGCCGTCCGCGCGGGGCGGCGGATAGACGTGTGCGGAGTAGATGGGGTAAGCCTCCGTGCGCAGGTGTGCGAGCATGTGATGACCACGGCGCGTGGCGCGTTCGTGCCGCAGCGCGGAGATGTCCACGGGCGCGACGACGATCCGCTCGCCCGGCCCCGGCGCGGCCTGCGCCAGCAGTCGCCCTTCAAAGTCAACGACCTGACTTCCGCCCGGCCACGAGTAGGGCGGATAGTGACGCAGAGATGCGCCTTGATTGGCGGCAACGACGTAAGCGAGATTTTCCATCGCGCGACAGCGGTTGATGATGGTCCACCAGTCCATCGGCTCGGTCGCTCCCCACGGGTCCATGTAGGCCGAGACGCGCACCAGCACTTCCGCACCGTTCATGGCGAGTTGCCGGATGGCTTCGGGAAACAGCCAGTCGTAACAGATGGCGCAGCCGATGCGCCCGATGGTCGTGTCGGCGACGGGAAAGAGCGGTTCGTCGTAGCCTTCCACGTCGTGCGGGCTGGTATGCACCTCATAAGGAATCCACGTATTCACTTTTCGGTATTTATAGAGGATGCCTTCGGGCCCGATCAGACAAGTCGTGTTGAAAACCGCGCCCGGCCACTTCGGATCAACTTCGAGCATCGAGCCGCTCTGGATGTAGATGTCGTGCTCGCGCGCTTTGCGCTCCAGCGACTGCGTGTGCTCGTTCGGAATCGGTATCGCTAACTTTTGCTGCAACTCCGCGAGCGTGGCAAAGACCGGCGCGGCGTGCGCGAACTCCGGGAAGACGACGAGCCGCACCGGCAGGAAGGGGGCGGCTCCCGCCACCGCCGAATCGATCATTGATAACATCCGCTCGGTGTTGCGGCGCATCTCGCGCCGTTCCAAAGGGTTCGGCTGATCGGTCTGGCAGGCGGCGACGGAGTAGCGTATGTGTTCCATAATTAAAATGACAGGTGACAAGTGACAAGTGACAAGTGAAGTGACAGATGACGGGTGACGAGAGCGAACAAAAGTTAATCTTGTTGCTTGTCATCTGTCACCTGTCACCAATTGCTGGAGCGGCGCGCCCACGACGCGCGTGTTGTAACGTTCGAGATAATCAAGATGCGCTTTGCTGCGCGGGTAAGCTTCCGGCCAACGGTAAGGATATTCTCGCATACCGTGAAACGGCAGCGGCGCAACTTCGTCGGGACTCGCCGAGTTGATGTCCATCTCTTTGCTGTAGCCGTCCGCGTAGAGCAGGAAGGTGCGCGTCCAGCCGCGCGGCAGCGGGGCGAGCGCGGCGGCGTCGAAGGCAATCGACAATTCATCGCCGGGACGCGAGACGACGAACATGTCATCCACCTTGCGCACCAACTCGCGCACATCGCCCTCGCGCGTGTAGCGCCCGGTGAATTCTTTCCACGGCGACAGCAGAGAAACGCGCAGGTAGTCGTAACCGTAAGGCTCGCGCCCGTCCGGCGACATCTGGGCTGAGAAGCCGCGCCAGCGCAAATCCGCCCGCACCGTGTCGAGCCGCGTCAACTCGGTGGGGAACGCGCCGTTTGAAGTATCAACCAGAATTTGATCCCAGTAGATGCGCATGTTCGTCACGATGCGAACTTCACGATTGCGCGACAGGAATTTTCCCGTGAGATCGACGACGATGGTTTGAGGCCGCCCGACGGGAATCCCGATGTCTGCAATCACCGTGCGCCAACGCCCCCGCCGGTCTTTCACTTGCAACGCGGGCGGCTGGAGACTCAAGCCGCGCTGCGCGGCGGCGACGTTGTCGCTGGAAAACGCATAGTCCGTCCAACCGGTGAGCAGGAGCAGCGTCCGGCGCGGCGCACGAGGAGGGATGAGGGTTGAGGGATAAGGGGTGAAGGTGTGCCGCGCGAACTTGCCCGCATTCCTTTCATCCCTCATCCCTTCGCCCTCATCCCTGTTTTTCAGGTCAAGCGTCAGCGTATGTTCTCCGGCATAGCCGCGAATACGTTGCAGCGTGAAGTCATCCGGGTACTGGCGGTCGAGGCGTTCAAGGCGGGCGCGCACGTCATGCCCGTGCTCGTCAAAGGCGCGCAGCGGCGGGCGGGCGGCGCGCGTGGCGAACAAAATGAACTTTGTAGCGAGCGGGCTGCCGAGCCCTTCGCCGGGATAGACCTCAACCTCCGCCGGGTGCGCGATTGTCAGGAGTTGCAGTTGGTCCACAAAGAGCACTTCTTCGAGTTCGTTCGTCACCCGCAACTCGTAACGCCCGTCGCGCTCTTTCAACTGGTCGCCGCGAATCCGCACGTATTCGTCCGAATCGGGCGCGGAACGCATGCCCGGCGCGAGCCAGTAGCCGAGTTCGCCGCCGCCCATGAAATCCGTGATGAACTCGAAACGCTCGCCGTTCCAGGTGTACAGGTACGGGCATGAAGAAGGCTTGCGATCAAGTTCCGTCACCTTCAGCGACGCGGCGCGCGAGGCGCTCTGCACTGCGCTCTGTTTCTCGTCCACCACGCCCGCCTTGAATTCCGTCTCCGCCTGCACCGTTCCCGAAGGCCACAGCACGCGCACCGCATCAGCCCTTTCGCGCCCGCCCAGACCGAACAGGAGATCGGCGGGCGCGGGCGCGGGGCTGGCCGCGTAAACTTCCAGCTTCTGCCTGAGACTCCCCGCCCGCATCTCCACCTTCGCCTCGACGCCGCTGCGGTTGCTCACCTTCCCCGCAAGTTGCACACGGAGCGAACGATTGCGATTGCCGCCATCGTTACGCCCGAATCGCAAACGACCCGCCGCAGCGTCGCGCCAAATAAAATCCGTATCGCCGTCGCCATCCACATCGCCCGCCGCAAAGACGCGCGAGCCAACGTGCTTGCCGACGGGCGAAGCGTCCGGCAGCAACGTGCGCCCGACCGCCCGTTCACTCGCGTCCATCCAACTCTGGCCGACGTTGCGCCAGACGCGCACGCCTCCGCGCGTCAACATCAAAAGATCGAGCAATCCGTCGTTATCGTAATCGAGAAACTGCGCGGCGGTGGCGTCCTTCGTCCCGTCCGGCGCGGGCATGATTGTGAAGCGTCCCTGCCCGTCGCTCATCACGAACACGCCCGACGCTTGCAATCGTCCGAAGAAAAAATCCGTGAAACCGTCCTTGTTCACATCCCCCGCCGCCGCGCAGACAAACAAGCCTTCCGCCTTCAAGCCGACTTCCGCCGCGATCTCACGAAATGAACCATCACGCAGATTACGATACAGGGCGGGCGGTTGGACCAGATTGAGGACAAGTAAATCCACGTCGCGCCGGTTGTCATAATCAGTGGGAACCACGGCGGTCGCCCGTCCCATCTGCCCGGACACTTTCGCGGTTTCGCTGATGTCGGAAAATTTGCCGTCGCCGTTATTGCGCAGGAGCACGTTAGGCGTTTCCCGCTCCGAGAGTGGTTCGCTGTAGCCGGCGATAAAAAGATCGAGATCGCCGTCGTGATCAACGTCTACGAAAGCCGTGGAGAAGCTGACACCAGAGGAAGCCGGAATGTTTGCGGCCTTCGTCGCGTCGGAAAATTTTCCGTCACCGTCGTTGTGATAAAGCCGGTGCTGCCCGTCGAAGCGCAGCACGAACAGATCGGGGCGCGTGTCGTTGTCGTAGTCGCCCGCGACCGCGCCCGTCACCGGACTATCCACGGGCGCGGCGAGCGCGACGGCACGCGTGGTCACGTCTACGAACTTGCCGCCATCATTGCGATAGAGATGTTGCCCATCAGAAGCGGCCTCATAGAGATCGAGATCGCCGTCGCCGTCTTCATCAAAGAGCACGACTGCGCCGGACGCCTGCACCACCTCAGCCTCCTGCCGCGCTTGCACCTGAGCTTTTCCGCGTTCGCGTTTGTCGGCACGCCGCGCCCGTCTGCCGCCCCTGCCCGCGCGCGTTGGCGGCAAGTCTGTTTTGGCGTCCGCGCGGCCTGCGCCCTTCGTCGTGGCGGGCAACATGCTGGCCGTCGCGTCGGTAAACGTCACATCGGGAATGCTCTGGTCCACGAGTCCGGCCTCCGCGCCGGTCGAGGTGACGGCTTCGGCGTAGCGGCCCTGTTCGAGATAGTTCGTGCCGAGGCTCGTGCCCGCGCCGCTCTGCCGCAAAGCTTGAAACTGCTGCAAGAGGCGTTGGCCTTCTTCGCGCCCGCCGGAGCGCAAAAGGACGGTCGCGAGGCCATAGAGCGCGGTGAGATTGTAAGGCTCGGCGGCGAGCGCAGTGCGAAAGGCGCTTACGGCTTCCGCGTAGTTGCGTTGCTGCGCGTAGAGTTGGCCGAGGTTGATGTTCGCGCCCGTATCGCGCGGGTCGATTTTGAGCACACGTTGGAAGCCGGCAGCGGCTTCATCCGTTTGATTGCGCGCGCGCGCGATGAGGGCGAGCAGGTACACGGGCTGCGGTGCGTCGGGCGCGAGGGCGAGCGCAATCGCGGCCTGCTGTGCCGCCGCTTCCGTGTCGGGCACATTGTAGAGCGCGATGGCGAGATTGATGTGCGCAAGTCGCAGTTGCGGATCGAGTTTGAGCGCGAGGGCGAACTGCTCCGCGCCTTCCCTGTGATTAAATTGTTCAAGCAAGGCCACGCCGAGGTTGTTCGCGCGATAGGCCGCCTCGCGCGTGGCCGGTGAAATCGCTTCCGGCGCAAGGGCGGCGGGGAGTTGTGCCGGTTGAGACGAACGCCCCGCGCCCGGCAGGGTGGCGAGCAGAACGCCGCTCATCAGCACGATGAGCGCAACTAAGAGCCGACGTTTTTGCATAAAAGATGTACTCACAGGACAGTGACGACTTGTGCTATCTCACCGCGACGACGACATAACGACGACCGCTATAGAGCCGCACGCCATTCCTGTCGCGCATCATCATGAGCGGGCGCGGGCGGCGCAGGTTCCGGTCAGCCTCCGTAGCGATGCTGAAAATTTGATTGCCGCCCACATCCGAGACGGTGAATTTGTTGCCTTCCGTGAAGCCGAAACCGTATGCGCCCGTGGCGAGTTCTTGCCCGCCGACGATCATGGGCGCGTCTATGATGAAGAACCCTTCATAGCGGGAGCGCACATCCGCCGAATAACCGGAAGTATCAACCATTCCGGCGATGACGTGCTGCTTTGCCCCCAGACGCGCGGCGGCGGAGTTGCGCATCTGGGTGGGCGCGCTCTGTCCTTCAAAGTAGAAACCGGGCGGCACGATTCGCGCGAGTTGCGCGCCCGTGAGCACGACCGCGTCCGTTTGTGCGCCGACGACGGGTGCGGCAACATAGACGAGGCATAAGAGTGCGAATAGACCGGCCAGGTAACGACTGCTCGTTTTAATCATGCTTGCTCCTCCCGAAATGTTCTGTTGACTGAAGATTGACCATGCGTTCAACGACGTTCGGTGCGCGCCTTTGTTTTCGTCACTTTTTCGTTCGCTCTAGCGCCCGCCGCCGCGCCCTCGCCCGCGAGCGCACTGAAACGCTTCCGCGTCCCCGCCGACCAGCCCGCAATGATCTCCGTCACGATGCCTCGCTCGTCCACGACAATTGACATCGGCACGGACAGTTCATCCGTCGCATACAAACTTTCTATCGCCGCCACGCCGCCGAGGAAGTTCGGATAACGCACGCGCTTCTCCCTGATAAAGCCGCGCACGTCCGCCGCCGGGTCGGAATCGACATTCAACCCGACGAGATCGATGCCGCGCGCCGCCAGAGGCACGCGCAGTTTTTCCAGTTCCGGCATCTCGACGGCGCAGGGCGTGCACCACGTCGCCCACACGTTGATGAGCAGGCGGCGACCGGGCTGCAACTGTTGTTGCAAGGAGGTGGCAACGCGTCCGGGCAGTGTCATCGCCAGTTCAGGCATGGGCTGTCCGACCTTGACCTTCAACCCGTGTGCGAACATTTCCGCAGGCGTCAAAGGGTCGGGCAACTGCGCCCCGCGAGCGAGCGCGAGCGTCTCGGCGCGCCCCGCGCCTTCGCGCAAGCTGAGCGTCATCCCGGCCCGCGCTTCGCCCGCAAACTTTTCGACCGTGCCGTTCGGCCACGTCACTTCAACCGACTCCGCGCGTTCGTCCCTATTCAACCCGAACAGCAGGCGCGGGTCATGTTGCGAGATGAAACCGGAGCCGCCCGTCTTGATCTTCGTCAGCGTCCCGGCGGAAGTCTTGACCCGCACGATGGCGCTGAAGGCGTCGCGCCCGGTCCGCTCGCCGCCTTCGAGCGAGACGCGCAGCCAGTTGTTCGCCTGCCCGACGTTGTTGCGGAAGAGCAGGTGCGCTTGTCCCTGAATCGTCGTCGAGAACACGTCCAAGTCGCCGTCGTTGTCGAAATCGGCGAAGACGCCTGCGCGTCCGTCCGTGACGGAATCGATGCCGGAGATGCCGGAGATGTCCATAAACTTTTTCGCGCCCGTATTGAGATACAGCGGATCGCGTTCGTAGCCGCTGAAGGAAAAACCTTCGCCGAACATCAATTGCGTTTGATCAACCCGGAGCGCGCCCTTCTCTTCTTTGCCATCGTTCTTGTGCGTCACGACCTGACGCCAGAAGTGGCTTCAAGTGTCTTTCATCGACTTGCCGGAGATGAACCCGTTCGGCGTGTAGATGTCCTCCCAGCCGTCGTTGTCGAAGTCGATGAAGCCGCCGCCCCAGGCCCAGCCGCCGCCGAAGCCGCCGACTTCAGCCGTCACGTCTTTGTACTTTCCCTGCCCCATGTTCTCGAAGAGATTGTTGCCCGCCGCGAGTTTCTTCAAGACGTTCTCCTTCGCGCTTTGATTCGGGAAGAGACGCGCGAGAATGCGGTTGCCCGCCGTCGAAGACATGTTCGAGGCGTGCAGGTCGAGCAGGCCGTCGTTGTTGTAGTCGCCGAAGGAGACGCCCATGCCGTTGCCGGGGTCGAGCACACCGCGCTCCTTCGCTTCATCTACGAACTTGTCGCCGCGATTGATGAACAACGCCTTCTCGCCGAAGTCGTTGGCAACGTAGAGGTCAACGCGCCCGTCCGTGTTGACATCGGCAAAGGCCGCCGCATAGCTCCAGCGGTGGTCGTCCACGCCCCACTTTTTCGCTTCTTCTTTGAACGTGCCGTCCGGCTGATTGATAAGCAGCAGGTTCGGCGTGCCGTTCGTCGCGCGAAACCATGAGTCGGGAGTGATCTGCCCGTAGCGATTGTAGGAGGTGACGTAAACATCCAATCGCCCGTCGTTGTTCACGTCGCCCGCGACTGCGCTAAAGCCGATGGCCTGCGCGCCGCCGACGCCCGATTCCTGCGAGACATCCGCAAACTCAAGCTTGCCGTCGGGCACGAGGCGATTCTCAAACATGACCTGCGCGCCGATGGCCGAGATGAAGACATCGGCATCGCCGTCGTTGTCATAATCGAAGACGAGCGGCGCGACTCCGGTCGCCAGCAGTTTCACTCCGGCTTGATCAGATGCGTCCCTGAAGCGTCCCTCGCCGTCGTTGAGATAGAGGTAGTTGCGCGCGGGCGCGGTAACGAAGAGATCGATGAAGCCATCGCGGTTGAAATCCGAGGCCGCCGCGCCGTGCCAGACGAAGCCGCCGTTACCGGGCGACCCGAAAGCCGGCAGGCTCGCGCCGACGCCCGCCGGAATCGCCACCTCCGAAAACAGATCGGCGCTCGCCACCATCGAGTCGAGGGTGACGAGTGCGAACGAATCGAATTGCCAACGCTTCGACGCATCGTAGCGCACCCCGACGTTGGCGACGCCGCGCGCCCATTCGCGACGCCCTTCCGTGTCGCGCCCGATGACGTAAAAAGCGACGCGCGCTTTCCCCGTCGCGCCCACCACCGCCGTCGGCTCATTCGCGCCCGCGACGGCCTGCGCGCTCTCGTCGAAATTCGCCTCTTTGACTTTGAAGCGCGCGTCTTCGATCTCGGAGAAGTGCGCGAGAAACTCCGACCAGCCGCGCAAAAACTCTTCGCGGCTCATCCGGCGCGGCGTCTTCGCGACTTCGCTGCCGGGGATGATCGCCTTCAAGGGCGGGAGCGCGCCGTTGCGCGTGAGGGTGTTGACATCGGGCGTGTCGGCTGTCCAGCCGTGCGCGTTCACCCATTTGATCTGGTTCTTCAGTTCCGCCGGGCGCGAAGGATACGGCGCGGAGTTGAGACGCGCGGGGAAGAACTGCGCCGTGCGCTCAAGATTGCGGTCGCGCGTGGCGATGGACAACTCAAGCAGGTCATTGGCGAGCGACTCGGACAAATCTTCGACCGTTTCGAGCCGCGTGCGCTCCGGCGCAGTTTGCGGTTGCGCCTGCGCTGAACGCTCGATGAAACAGACGCTTGCGAGCAGCAGGAGCAGACCGCACGTCGCGTAAAATTTTTGTCGTGGAAGGGGCCGGGAGGGGGGGTTCAAAACTCTCATAAGTTCTCGTTCGTCACTGTACTATGCTGCCCTTTTGACTGTAAAGTGAAGACTCGCTCGCGAGGTGGCTGCCTGCGCCCGTGTCTCCCTTGCGGATAAAATATTGACTCATAACAGTTGTCCTCGAAGTTTCAGATGAACGCAAATTTCAGTTTCCTCGCCCGTCGTCGTCACCCGTTCAGGTTGCTTGTTTTCCTACTCTTTTTGGCTTTCCTGCTTGATGCGACAGGCTCCGCTCTCGCACAACAGACGACTCCGCCCGCCGCGCCGCCGACTCCGACACAGCAACGCACGGGGCGCTCCTACAACTGCGGCGGCGGCGGTCCGTCGAAGCCGCCGCCGCCGCCCGCGCCGCAAGCCCTCTCGCCCGTCACCTTCACCGACATCACCCGGCAGACGGGCATCAACTTCAAACACGCCGCCTCGCCCACTTCGCGCAAGTATCTGATGGAGTCGATGGGCGCAGGCGTCGCGCTGCTTGATTACGACAACGACGGGCGACTCGACATCTATTTCACCAACGGCGCGCGGCTCGACGACCCGATGCCCGCCGCCGATGCGCAGCCCGACAAACGCGACCCGCGTTTCTGGAATCGTCTCTACCAGCAAAAGGCGGACGGCACGTTTGCCGATGTGACCGAGCGCGCCGGAGTCGCCGGAGTCGGCTACAGCATGGGCGCGGCTGCCGGAGATTACGACGCCGACGGCTTCACCGATCTTTACGTCACCGCTTACGGCGCGAACACGCTCTATCGCAATCGCGGCAACGGCACGTTTGAAGACGCGACGGGGCGCGCGAAGGTGGTGGGCGGCGGCTGGTCCACGAGCGCGGGCTGGCTCGATTATAACAATGATGGACGGCTCGATCTCTTCGTCGCGCGCTACATGGACTGGGATTTCGCGCGCGGCGATCTCTATTGCGGCGAGCAGCGCGCGGGCTACCGCGCCTACTGCCACCCCGATAACTTCAAAGGCGCGACAAATTTTCTCTACCGCCAGCGGCCCGACGGCACGTTTGAAGACGTGAGCAAGCAGGCAGGCATCGCCGACCCGAACGGCAAAGGTCTCGGCGTCGCCTTCGCCGATTTCGACGGAGACAATCTCACGGATATCTTCGTCGCCAACGACAGCGTCCGCCAGTCGCTTTACCGGAACCGTGGCGACGGGACGTTTGAAGATGTGGCACTGCTCGCGGGCGTCGGCTACGACGAGAACGGTAAGACCTTCGCCGGGATGGGCATCGACGCCGCCGACTACGACAACGACGGCCAGCCCGACATCTTCATCACCGCTCTCTCGAACGAAACTTACCCGCTCTATCGCAACAACGGCGATATGAGTTTCACCTATGTTACGCAGACGGCGGGCGTCGCGCAGATCACTTTGCTCTACGCCGGTTGGGGTACGCGCTTGGTGGACTTCGACAATGACGGCTGGCGCGACATCTTCGTCGCCCAGAGCCATGTGCTCGACACCATCGAGAAGACGACCAGCTATCTCAAGTACAAACAGACGCCGCTCCTGATGCGCGGCGTCGCCGGGACGGGCGGCAAGCCGCACACGTTCGCGAACGTCTCCGCTTCGGCGGGCGCGAGTTTCAGCCAGCCTTACGCCGCGCGCGGCGCGGCCTTCGGCGACCTCGACAACGACGGCGACATGGACATCTGTATGGGAGTGACGGACGGCGCGCCCCTCATCCTGCGCAACGACGGCACGAAAAACCACTGGCTCGGTCTCTCCCTCGCGGGCACGAAATCGCACCGCAGCGGCACGGGCGCACGCGTCGTCGTCACGGACGCGACGGGGCGCAAACAAACTTTCGACGCGAGCAACTCCGGCAGCTATCTCTCCTCGAACGATCCGCGCCTGCTCGTCGGACTCGGCGCGGCGGCAAGCGTCACGACGATTGAGATTCGCTGGCCGGGCGGGCACAGGCAGACAATTACAAAGCCCGCTATTGATCGTTACCTGACGTTCAGGGAACCGTAGGCGAGTGGCTTATCCCTGCTCGTGTCTTTAATGATTTGAACGTTAGCGCGTGAAACCACCTTGAGCGAGTACGGGCAAAACCGGCAATCCCGAACGCAACCTTTCGCGCTTTGACAGGCAACTAACCGACTCGTTACTTTGTTACTTCATTCGCCGCTCCACAACTACGTTTTTGAATTTTTCGTCGTATCAGTAAAGATAAATTGATGATTGATAAACTTTCAGCGCGCCGCACGCTGCGCCCGCTTCCGGCGCTCGCGCTTTCGTTGCTCCTTGTACTCCCCGCCGCTCTCCTCGCGCAGACGCCCGCGCCGCAACCGCCGCCGTCGCCGCCGCAGGGCATGGGCGGCAACGCCACGGGCGAAGCGCGCACTTATGCCTCGAAGCGCACCGTCAACATCACTGATGCGAAAGCGCCCGTCGTCTTTGAAGACGTGACCGCGAAGACCGCGCTCGCCACCTTCAAACACCGCGCGGGCAGCGCGGCCAAAGACTACATCCTCGACACGCCTTCGGGCGGCCTCGCCCTCTTCGATTACGACAACGATGGGCGACCTGACATCTACCTGCTTAACGGCTCCACCTTCGCCGCCATGCAGGGCAAAGAGCGTGCGCCGCGCGCCGCGCTCTATCGAAACTTGGGCAACTGGAAATTCGAGGACGTGACGGACAAGGCGGGCGTCGGGAACGAACGCTGGGGCATGGGCGTCGCCGTCGGCGACTACGACAACGATGGCCGCCCCGACATGTACGTCTCGAACTACGGCACGTCGCGGCTTTATCGCAACAACGGCGACGGCACGTTCACGGATGTGGCGGAAAAAGTCGGCGTCGCGCGCAAGGGCTGGTCAACGGGCGCGACCTTCGGCGATTACGACCGCGACGGGCGGCTCGATCTCTTCGTCCCCGGCTACGTCGATTTTGATATGAAAAACCTGCCGCCGAACCCGGCGGACGCGGGCAAGCCGGGCGGCGTCGGGCAGAACTTCTGCCAGTTTCGCGGCGTCGCCGTGATGTGCGGGCCGCGCGGTCTCAAGGGCGAAGGCGACACGCTCTATCAGCAAAAAGCGGACGGCACGTTTGCAGACGTGAGCAAGCAGACGGGCACGACCGACAGCCAAGGCTATTACGGTTTCTCGTCCGCCTTCGTCCACGCCAACGACGACGATTTGCTCGACCTCATCGTCGTCAATGATTCCACGCCGAAGCAGCTTTATATCAATAAAGGCGACGGCACGTTTACGGAAGTCGGCTACGAATCGGGCATCGCCTTAAACGAGAACGGGCGCGAACAGGCGGGCATGGGTCTGGCGGTGGGCGACTACGACAACGACGGGCGCGTCGATTTCTACATCACCAATTTCTCCGACGATTCCAACACGCTCTATCACAACGACGGCGAGGGCAACTACACGGACGTGACTTTTCAGGCGGGACACGGCGAGATGACCATTCCCTTCCTCGGCTGGGGCACGAGTTTTCTCGATTACGACAACGACGGCTGGAAGGATGTCTTCGTCGCCAACGGCCACGTCTACCCGTCGGTCGATGAACACCAGTGGGGTACGAGTTGGGCGCAGCAGCCGCTGCTCTTCCGCAACATCCCGAATCCGCGCAACGCCGGGAAAGATACGAGCGACCGCGTCTTCGAGCGCATCGCCGCCGCACCCGGTAGCGCCCTGGCGACGGCTTACACGGCGCGCGGCCTCGCCATCGCAGACCTCGACGGCGACGGGCGGCTCGACGCCGTCATCAACAACTGCGACGCCGCGCCCTCGGTCCTTCGCAACGTGAGCGAGGGGAAGAACCACTGGTTGATTCTGCGTCTCGTCGGAGATGTCGCGAAGAAAAGCCCGAAGGATGCGACGGGCGCAATCGTCTACGCCACCACCGGCACGTTGCGCCAACGCCTCGACCTCCTGAGCGGCGCGGGCTACGCCTCGCAGAACGACCCCTGCCTCCATCTCGGACTCGGCGCGGCGACCAGAATCGACAAACTCGAAGTGAAATGGCCTGACGGCACGCTGGAAACGGTGAGCGTTCCCGGCATCGACCGCGTCCTGACCGTCACGCAGGGCAAAGGCGCGAAATAATCAACGCGACTGTTCGACGTGAATTGTCGCCCTCTTTCATTGCAGTTATGGAAGCTGTCTTCACACTCGCGGATGCGTCCCGGATCGATCTTCTCATCTCGTTGATGCGGGAGTTTTATGCCGTCGAGCACATGACCTTTGACGAGACGGCGGCGCGCAGTGCGTTAGACCAAATTCTGCACAACAGCGCGTTCGGAGAGGTATACCTGATCAGCGTGGATGAAATGGCGGTCGGCTATCTCGTCGTCGCTTTCGGCTTCAGTCTGGAGTTCCACGGGCGGGATGCCTTTATCGACGAACTTTATCTACGGGAGAGTTATCGCGGAAGAGGGATTGGGAAAGCGAGTTTGCAATGTGCCGAGGAAGTATGTCGCCGGGAAGGGATCAAGGCTCTGCATCTCGAAGTGGAGCGGGTGAACGCGAGGGCGCAGGCCGTGTACCGGAAAGCGGGTTATCGGGATCATCATCGCTACCTGCTGACCAAACGGGTGTAGCCGGAATGACTTTCATCAATCCCCTCGCGCAAATCTGACCACTGAGATCGTCATCGCTTTTTGAGATACACCTCCGCTGCCTCCAACGCGGCGTCGCGCCCCCCTCGTAAATCGGCAATCGTCAACGGCACAATTTTGTCGGGCACGACGCCCGTGCCTTCCGGGTCGCGCCCGTTCGGCGAGATGTAGGCGCGGATGCTGACGCGCAACTCGCCGCCGCCCTTCACCTTCTGGATTCTCGTGTTGTGCGTCGAACCGCTCGACTGGCGACCGATGACGAAGGCGCGCCCGCTCTCCTGCATAAAGGTCGTGAAAGTCTCCGAGGCGCTGGCCGACCTCTCATCTATCAAAATGACGACGGGCTGCCGGTAAAGCTGCTTGGGGGCGTGCGTCATGTAGCGGTCGATTGTGCCTGCGCGCGTTCGGAAGCCGCCGGTATAGATGGGGGCGACGAAGAAGTTGCTGGCGATGTTGTGCAGCACGTCGGTCTGGCCGCCGCCGTTGCCGCGCAAATCGATGACGAGGCCGGGCGTGTCCATCAGTTTCGCCAGTTCCGCATTGAAACGCTCGTCGGCGGGCGGCTTCCAGCTATCGAATTTGATATAGCCGGAGCCGGAGGCGGCGAGACGGCGCGCTTCCAGTTGCGGCGCGGGCGGGGCGGGCGCTGTTTCCGGCTGCACGGTAAATTCCCTGCCGTCCTCACCGACGAGAACGAACGTGCGCGGCAAAGTCATGAACATGCCGTAGAGCACGGCGCGGTGCATCGTGTTCTTCATCGAACGCTCGGAAGACGCGCCGGGAAACACCGCGCGAATCTCTCGATAGATGTCTTCGATTGGCCTGCCGTTCACGGCGCGCAAGATCATGCCCGGCATGACGCCCGCCCGCGCCGCCCCCGAATCGGCCTCCACTTCGGTGACGACCGTCTGCCCTTCGACTTCGCCGAGCGTCATGCCGAGGCGGCGCGGCGGGGCGGCGTCCTGTCCGTCGGGGAGCGCGGCGGGCGGCGGCCCGGAGAAATCCGTGTGGTCGTCGCGCAGTTCGGCGAGCATCAATTCAAAGAGAGCGTAGAACTCCTGATCGCTCGGCGCGGCCTCCATGCGCGGGCGATAACGCTCGCCCACCGCTTGCCAGTCAACCCCGCCAAACGAAGAATCGTAATATTTCTCGTTGACCGTGCGCCACACCACGTCGAAAATCTCGGCGCGTTCCGCTTGCGACAGCGTGTGCGTCGTCGGCCCGGCCTGCACCTTCAACGTGGCCGAAGGCGGGCGGGTCAATTTGCACGACGAGACGAAAGCGGCGGACGCGACCACCGACAACAACGTCGCCGGCAGCAGACGCAGGTAAAATGAAGTCAGACTTTCGCTCATCTTCAGCTCAAGTTCAAATTAAAAGAGAGACGTTTGAGAAGCGACGCGACGACCGGCGCGAGTTGTGACGCTCCACGTCCGCGCACAAATTCGCCGCCGCCGCATCTGGCCTGAGGTCCATCGTCAAGCGTCAGGTTTGTGCTTTGTACGCCGCCGTGACGGAGGCGAACTTGCGCGCCAGGACGAGACTGATCGCGCCCATCAGCGTGGGTTGGTCGCCGAGAATGGAGGGCATAATGCGCGCCGAGGGGAGACCGCGGCGGACGCTGCGCCCGATGGTTTCGACGAGCGCATCCGCGACGAGCGGCCATGCCCGGGCGATGACGCCGCCGACGACGACCGCTTCGGGGCTCAGGCCGACGATCAAATTGGAGATGCCGATGCCGAGATAGTGCGCCGTCTCTGTGAGCGCGTCGATGGCATGTTGCTCGCCCGCGAGGGCGCGATCCACCACCTGCGCGAAGTCTACGGGACCGCCGCCGCTCCCGGCGCGTTGCAGGTAGCGCGCGATGGCCGCGCGTCCCGAAGCATATGACTCCCAGCAATCGTGATTGCCGCACGAGCAGGCCACCGGGCCGCGCTCGCCCACAATCATGTGACCGAACTCGCCCGCCCCGCCGCGCTCGCCGCGATAAATTTGCCCGTCCACAACGATCCCTGTGCCGATGCCTTCGGCCACGAGCACCATGATAAAGTCGCGCGCCTCGCGCACCTCCTGACGACCGAACCAGAGCGCGGCCAGAGCCGCTGCGTTCGCGTCGTTATCGATAATCACGTCAAGGCCAGTCGCGCCCGAAAGCTCGGCAGCGATGGGCCAGTCGCGCCACTCGAACCACGGGATGTAGATCGCGCGCCCGCTATCGGGATCAACTAATCCCGGCAGACTCACGCCCACGCCTTCGATCTTTCGCTCGCCCGCCTTCGCCGCCAACCGGCGCACGCTCGCGATGACGCGCGCGTACAACTGCTCCGGCTGCTCGATATGCGGAAACTCTTCGCGTTCGAGGATACGCCCGGCCAGATCGCTCGTCGCAATCGTGGTGCAGGTCGGCGTGATGTCCACGCCGATAGCGAGCGCGCCCGCCGCCCGCAGGCGCAACAGCGTGGGTCTGCGCCCGCCCGTCGATTCCCCCTCGCCGATCTCTTCGATCAATCCTTCCGCTTCCAAATCCTCCACGATGGTCGAGATGGTCGAACGCTGAAGTGCCGTCTCGCGCGCTATCTCCGCCCGCGAGATCGGCTCGCGGTCGCGCACGTAGTTGAGCACGATCTGGCGATTGATGTCGCGAATCGTGCTGGAACGCGCGGCCTGGGCTTTTTTCAGATCAATGCGTCGCATGACTTGGTTTGAGTTAAACCTTTCCCTTTAAGGATGCAAGGATTGGGAGTGGCGCGTCTCCGGCGGGCGAATCGGCCAATTGCCAAACGAGAACTAACTTGTAGTGGTTTGGCGCGTGTGCGTCAACACATTTCTGTCGCCCGCTTTGACCGTTTCGCCGTAGCCGGAAACGACTGGGCGGAACAACCGGTCATCGTCCGGCGTGTGAGTCTCCGGGAAAATTCTTCTCAACGTTTCGCCGTCGCGCCAAGTAGTGATAGACGTGGGGAATACTTTACAGAGGATCGCAGATGACAATTGAGACCGCATCCTGCGCAATGATGGCGGGCGATTTTTACGCGCCGCCCGCCGCGCGAGAAGAAGAAATTCGCGAGCGTTGCGCGCTCCTCATCTCACGCGCCCGCGCGGGCGACGCCCACGCTTTTGAACAACTCATGCTGGAAACGGAGCGCAAAGTGGTTGCCACTGCGTGGCGCATGCTCGGCAACCGCGAGGACGCGCGCGACGCGGCGCAGGAAGTTTTCCTGCGCGTCTACAAATACCTCGACCGCTTCAAGCCGGAGCAAAATTTCAACGCCTGGCTCTATCGCATCACGATCAACGTCTGCCGCGACGCCGCACGCAAGAGAGGCACAGCCCAAGGCGGCAGCGGGCAGTTCGTTGCGCGCGAAACAAACCGTGACCGCGCCGTCCGGGAAAATCTGGCGAGCGCGAGCGACGCGGAAACGGATGCGATTCTCGCGCAACAACGCGCGATGGTGGCATGCGCGCTGGCCACGCTGCCGGAAAAGGAACGCGCGGCTTTCGTCCTGCGCGACCTCGAAGGATTGACGACGGAAGAGGTGGCACGCATTCTGCATTCGCGTCCCGTCACGGTGCGCTCGCAGATCAGTTCGGCGCGCACGAAGATCAAAATCTACTGCGAACGCTGGTTGCACAATGGAGGGCGACATGATTAAAACCATAAGTTGCACCCGCGCGGAAAAATTCATCCCGCTGCACGTTGCCGGTGATCTGAGAGGGCGACGCGCCCGCGCCGTCACTCATCACCTGGCGATTTGCGAAAATTGTCGGCACACTGCCGCCGCATATCACGCAGGCCGCAACTTATGGCACGCCGCCTCGACGCCGCCGCCGGAGTTTGACGACGCCTTCTACGACGAAATCAGAAATTCCGTGCTCGCTCAGATCAAGCGCAACCGCACCCTCGCGCCGCCCTTCTCCGCCTCGTTCTTCCAGTGGCGTCCGGCCTACACCGCGTCGCTGGCTTTGCTCATCATCGCGGTCATGCTCTCGCTTCATAGCCATCTCCGCCGAACGATGAGCGACGCTCGGCAACAGTCTCCGCTGCTCGCCCTAAACGTGAATCGCGAACTCACTGCGACGCCGGCCAAAACGCCGACGATAAAATTAAATCAAACGGATGAGAGCAACCGGCAAATTATCCGGTCACAAGACGAGACGGCGGCACGGACAACACGCCAACGTTACGGGCCCATTGCGCCGACGCAATTCGACATCAGGCATCTCGGAAGCAAGAACGCCCCAGGCGCAACGCAGCGGAGTCTGACGCGGAAGAAGTGGCAACCGGCGTCTACGCCAAGCGAAC
The DNA here is from genome assembly GCA_051006195.1 of Pyrinomonadaceae bacterium. GTDB lineage: Bacteria > Acidobacteriota > Blastocatellia > Pyrinomonadales > Pyrinomonadaceae > JAIVJZ01. The sequence continues at coordinate 8,052 of JBPCIP010000058.1, read as the reverse complement.
CAACTTTCATCGCGGCGGCGGCTAACGCCACGCGTCAAATAGTGACCCCGGAGATAACCCCCAACAGCGGTCAAATACCTGCGTCGTTGGAAGTCTCGCGCATCGAGATGCAAACGTCCGACCCCAACATTCGCATCATCTGGCTTTCGCCCACCGCAGCAGCGGACGAAATACAACGCCTGAAGTAACCGAATAACAAGCTCCATCGCCGATACACAGGAGGCATTATGTTTTCACGCAAACTCAAAATCATGACCGCGCTCGCGCTCGCGCTCAGTTTCGCGTCGCTCGCGGCGGCGCAGGAGGCAAAGACTCCGGAGGCAGCCGCGCCGGACAATTACGTCAATCACGCCAGTTTCAAAAACCGCGTATTCGAAGTGAAGAATCGCGACCCGGACAGCCTGCTCTCCGTCATCCGATTGTTGACGAGCGGGCACAAGGGCGCGCAAGTGTCCGCCAATCGCCACTTTAAAACGATCACTGTGCGGGATTTCCCCGAAAACATTGCTTCCGTCGAAGAGGCGCTGAAACGGCTCGACACGCCCGAAGCCCCGCGCCCTGAAATCGAGTTGCGCATGCACGTGCTGGTCGCATCGAACGCGGCGGGCGGCACGAATCAATATCCAGTTGATCTGAAAGACGCCATCGGGCAGTTGCAATCAACGCTCAATTTCAAAAGTTACCATCTGCTGACTTCAATCATCCAACGCGCCAAAGATCGCCCGGAATACTCTCCCGGCATCATCCAGGGCGAAGGGGTCGCTCAGGTGAGTTTACCGGGCGAGAATGCGCCGCGCGATTTTCGCTACACCTACCAGGCCAACTCGCTCATGCTGAGCATTGGCCCGGCGGGAACAACGACCGTACAGTTGGGAAATTTTAACTTCAGCATTGACGGGGGCGACGGCAACAAAGCTGTCGTGCGCAGCGATGTGGGCGTGCGTGAAGGCGAGAAGGTCATCGTCGGCACTGCCGGACTCCGTGACAAAGCCCTCATCCTCGTGCTCACGGCCAGACTCATCAAGTGAATTGCGGAATGCGGAATTGCGGGAAGACGTATTAAAATTCCGCATTCCGCATTCCGCATTATTTCAATATCGGGTGTGCGCCGCCGCGCGTGTGGTCGGCAGTCTCCTGGAAGCGTGTGCGGTCGTTGTGATAGAGGATGAGATGCTCGCCTTCGAAACGGACGACATCCGCCATGCGTTGCCAGTCGCGTTCGTGCTCGGCGACGACGAGCGCGGCGGGACTATAGGAGGAGACCATCCCGGCGGCGTAAATGTAGCCGCCGCGATCATAGACGCTGCCCGCGTAGTAAGTTGCGTCGAAAGCCATGTCGGGCGAGTAGGCTCCGGCGCCGTCGCGCGTGCGGTCGGCGCGGGCGATGAAAACGAGGTAGTCGCCGTAGTTCAAACGCGCGCGATAATTGTGGCGACGCGCCACGGTGAAAAGTTCGCCTAGTCCTTCGTCAATCGCGCGCAAGGCTTCGGCGCGCGGGCGACGCACAGAGGCGACACGCGCCCCGCGCGGCGTCACAGTGAAAAAGCTGAAACGATCTCCCGTGTAAGATTCCGCGCGGGCGACGACGCGGCGATCAACATTCGCCCTCTGTGCGCTCGCGACGGTGAGAGCACCACTACCTGCGCTCAGCAACACCCCGCACATGACCGCCGCCGCAACACGACTAAACAGAGCGATCCTCATGCGCTGTTGATTTTTAATCATCGAATATGTCTCAACTCTCAACGCAAAAAATGTTAATGCCCGCTCTAACGTGCGTCAGCAATTACGGCCAACGTCGTTGAGGGGGCATCAGTTGTGGGGAAGGCGGCGGCTGCGGCTAAAGAAATGTCCGGCAGCGCGCTCTCGCCTGAATGTTCCAGCGCCTGTGCGTGCGGCTACGCCTCTCGCTCTGTGGGCGCGAAAGGCGTGCATGGGATTTAGCCCGGCGGCTTTTCCCTTTTGTTTTCCTTTGGTCTTTGGCGCTCTTCCCGCCGGGGTTCTTCCCTTTTCGGCTCTTTATCTCTTTTGTCGAAAACCTTCGGGTCTTTCGGTGGCGGTTCGCGCTGGTCCTTCTGCGGCTCCGACCCGAGCACCCCGGCACAGAGCGTCGAGAAGATCAACGACGATGCTAATAGTTTTTTTAAATCTTTCATGACTGTGACTCTTGGCCTCCTCATGTTCGTGATTAGTTCAGAGACGCGCATGGGAGGGAGAGAAGAGACGCGCATTCGTCTCGTCCCTAATGTCCGAGCAAGATGGATGCCACAGGCATTCGTGAAGCATCCTATGGCTTTTGCCATCCATAGTCTACCGCGTTATATCAAGGCGCGCACGCTTTCCGGTGCGATTCACACGGTATCGTGCAGAGGGAATGAGCAGTAAGCAGTGAGCAGTCAAGAATGACGGCGACAATCCGTTCTAAACTGCTTACTGCTTACTGCTCACCGCTTACTTCATCGTCGCACCAGCACGCGTGCGCTGCCGACGTTGCCGCTGGCATCGAAACCGCGCAACGAGATCGTATGTTCGCCCGCGGCGGCGAGGGGCAGATCGAGCGTGAAAGTTTCACGCGGGCTGTCGGCGATGCCGTCGTCGGGGAAACTTGTGCGCCACGCCCCGCCGTCAACGCTCACGTCTGCGCGCCGCACCCTTCCCCGCTCATCTTCCACGATGAAACTCACGCGGACGCGTTCGCCCGTGAGCGACGGTTCGCCCCCGGCGCGCACCGTCGGCGCGGTGTTGTCGATCTCGACCGGTTCGCTCAGGCGTTCGCCCGTGAGCGCCGCGCCGATAGAGTTTTCCGATGCATCCGTGGCAACGACCCGGAAGATGTAGCGCCCATCGCCGAGCGCCGCGCCGTCCACGGTGTGGAAATTATCGCGCAGCTTATCTTTCAGCAGGTGAAAATCGCTCTCGCTCTGGGCGCGATAATAGACGGCGTACTCAAGCGTATCGTCGTTGCGATCCTCGGCCTGCCATTGCAGCGCGACTGCGCCCCGCTGAAAAGCGCGGCGCGGCGGCACTTGCGGCACGGGACCGATCAGCGAAGGATCGATGCCGGAAGCTTCGAGGTTCGGGTCAATTTGAATTTGCAGCGCGGAGAGCAGCGCGACGCCAGCGGGCAGCGTCGTGATGGAAAGAATTTCCGGCGCGACATTGCGCGGCAGGTAGGCGAGGCTCACGCCTTCGATCCGCGACTCGCCGCTAGCAGCGCCCTCGGCGGGAGCACGCAGCACCGCGCGCCACTGGATGAAGCGGGCGCGCGGGCTGGCGACTGCCGCCCCTGCCAGGTCGCGATAGGAGACGCTCCATTCGCTCCAGGTCGTGTCGGGTCGCTCGGTGTTGCCCGTGCGCGTCTGCAACTCGGCACTGCCGCGCCCGCGCCACCAGAGTCGTCCCCACGCGGCGACCACTTTCGCATCGCGCACGGGCGACTCGTAAGTTCCTTCGCTCACCGGCTCAGCGGCGAAGCGAAACAGTTTCCCCTGATTGCTCGACGCGGCGAACACCTCGCGCCCGCGCACGACGAACGAAGAAATTTGATCCTCGGTCGATTGAATAAGCAGCGTGTCGCGCCCGTCGTTCGTCACGGAATAAATACGCCCCTTGTCGCTCGTGCCGATGAGAACGCCGCCCTGAGGCGCGGGCGCAACCGCGAACGCCGTCACCGAACCGGAACTCCATAGCACGTCCGTCCCGCCATCCGATTGAATGCGGAAGACCGCGCTGCGTGCGTTGGACAGTTCGTTACGACTGCGCGCAGGCGGTTGCGCCGCGCCACCCGCGAACGGCGAACTCTGCCCGCCGCTCTCGTCAACCGAAACGCTTGACACCGTGACGACCGTGCCACCCGGCGCACCCCCGGTCGTCGCGCTCACCGGTGGGGACGTGCCGCCGCGCGAACTGGAAGCGGCATCGCTCAAGGCCAGCGCGTAGATCGAATTATCCGGCGCGACCGCCAGCGAATGCACCTCGCGCAGCGGCGAATCGTAGAGCGCAAACGCCTTGCCTTCCGGCGAAATGCGCAGGACCAATCCGCCCGGGTCAGTGCCCGCGATCAATTGTCCCTGTCTATCGACGGCGAGCGAGATGACGTGCGTTTCGTTGATGTCGATCAAGAGCGAATCTTCCGGCTTCGCGTTTGCGTCTCGCACGCGATAGATTTTGCCGTTATCGCCCGTGCCAATGGCGAGCGCGCCATCCATCATGACGACGAGCGACCAGATGTACTTATCCGCCGGGTCGAAATATTCGGCGGCGCGCCCCTCTGCGTCGATGCGATAAACTTTCCCATCCGGCGACGTGCCCGCATAGAGCGCGCCGTCGCGCCCGACTACGAGCGCGGTCACATCCAACTCCGGCGCGTCATACAAGAGCGTCCCCTTGCCGTCCGCGCCCACGCGGAAGATGCGCCCGTCGTGCCCCGTGCCAAGATAGACGTTGCCGCGCTCGTCCGACGCCGTTGACCAGACATAAGCCTGCTCGGTATCGAACAGTTGCGTGAAGCGCGGCGCGAGCATGAGCGCGCCCGTGTCGGTGACGGAGACGCCGCGCGCTTCGCCTTTTAAAAGTTCCTCGCGCGAATTCGTTTCCCAGACGACGGGGCCGCCCGCGTGGGCGGGAGCGGCGAAAACGATCAAGAGTAAAAGCGAAAAAATGTGGGCGGAGCGCGGACGAATTATGTTGTTGAGCATCAATGAAGTTTCTGTTGTGTTGGATTTTGTGTCACCCGTCAGATGATAACCCGAAGGGAAGCGTTGTCGGAACGCGCAAGGGGCGGACGCCCGCCGCGCCCCGCGCGCATCGTTCAATTGCCGACGTAGCGCGCGTACAGAGAACGCGCTGCCGCCATGTCGTCTGTGCCGCGAATGATGGCGCGGGCATCCTGAAAGACGGTCAACTCGTAGTCGCCCGCCCGCAACCGCAGCAAGTACTCGTTCACCTCAACTTCTCCCGCCGCGCCGAGACGCGCGGCGAGCGACGCGAGATCGACGCGCGTCGCGCGTCGCGGCGAGATTTGCACGGCGTTGCGCCCGCAGAGCACGGAGGCGAGTTCGACGGCCTCGGCCTCCAGCGTTTCGTAGCGTCCTTGCGCGCACACGGGACAGTCCGTCGATGGCTCGCCCAGTGTGATCCGCCGCCAGTCATTGCGCCACACGTCGAACTGCATGAGCGCATGATGCAGCGCCCCGGTGTTTCCCGTCAGCAGTTTCAAGGCTTCGCTGACCTGCACGGCGGCGACGACGGAGATGATCGGCATGATGACGCCCGCCGTGTCGCAGGTGGGCGCGCTCGCCGCCGGCGGCGTCTCCTCGAAAATGCAGCGCAGGCAAGGGGTCATATGCGGGCGCACGGTCATCGTCACGCCGTATGAGCCGACCGCCGCGCCGTAAATCCAGTTGACGCGATGCTTCACGCAGGCATCGTTAATGAGATAACGCGTCGCGAAGTTGTCAGTGCCATCGATGACGAGGTCGCAATGTTCGATCAGGCGTTCGATGTTTCCATGATGCACGTCGGCGACTTCCGCTTCCGTCACGACATCAGAATTGATCTCGCCAATGCGTCGCGCACACGCCACCGCCTTCGGCACGCGCTCGCGCGCATCGCGCTCCGTGAACATCGTCTGCCGTTGCAGATTCGATTCCTCGACGAAATCACGATCCGCGATCCTGAGACGCCCCACTCCCGCCCGCGCCAGCGCCTCAGCCTGCGATGAACCCAACGCGCCGCAACCGACGATGAGGACACGCGCCGCCCGTAGCCGCGCCTGTCCCTCCCGGCCAATGCCCTCAAATAATATCTGCCTGCTGTATCGCTCCTGCATAAAAATCAGAGGTTAGAGTTCAGTTAAAAACTGTTTTCGTCTAACCTCTAACCTCCCGCCTCTGCCTTTCGGCTGCCGCGCGCATCACTTCGAGCGGCGCATCCTCTCCGGTCCACAATTTGAACTGCGCGGCGGCCTGCGCGACGAGCATCGGGAGACCGCCCAGAACGATCTCGCATCCGGCCTCGTGCGCCTCGCGCATGAAACGCGTCTCGCCCGGATTGTAAACGAGATCGTAAGCCGCGCGGGCGCCGCGCAGTTGACGGGCGAGAGCGGGCGTCTGGGTTTCACTATGGCCGCGCGTGCCAAGCGGCGTCGTGTTGACCACAAGGTCGAATTCGTCGAACCTCGCGCCGTCGAGCGTTTGATATTGCGCGCCAAACTTTTCCGCCGTCGGGCGGGCGCGCTCGGAGCTGCGCGCGTAGACGACAACTCGCGCACCCGTTTCGCGCAGACTCCACAGCAACGCCCGCGCCGCGCCGCCCGCGCCGACGACGGCAACCCGCGCCCCGCGCAACTCGATCAACCGCGCGAGCGGCGCGAGCGCGGCGGCGGCGTCTGTGTTGGAACCGCAGAGCGCGTCGCCTTCGACGACGAGGGTATTGACCGCGCCTATTTCGCGCGCCGCTTCATCGATGAAATCGAGTTGCGACATGACCGCGCTCTTGTGCGGCGCGGTCACGCTCAAGCCGCGCAGACGCCAATCGAGTTCGCGCGTGCGCGGGTGCGCCATGCGGCGGATGAATGCAGGCGCGTCGCCGACCTCAAAAGGAAGGTATACGGCGTTGAGGCCGCGCGCGGCGAACGCGGCGTTGTGCATGTGCGGCGAGACGGAATGAGCGACGGGCGCGCCCATGAGTCCCATGATCTGCGTGCGCCCGTCGATGGCGTGGACGCGGTAGAGCGAGCGCAAATCCTTCGCGTCGATTTGTCCGGGCGCGGTCTGGTGTTTTCGTGTGAGCGCGCCGTAGGTGAGAAACGCCCCGCGCGCGGGCGCAAGGATACGCGTCAACAATCCGGCCTCGCCCATCGCGACGGCGATCATCTCGCGCCCGCGCGCGTCCTGCGCGCGTTCGAGCAACTGCCAGATGGCGAGACTGTCCGTCACGTCTTCGGCCCGCAAGGCGAGTTTCAAGATGCGCGCGGGCGTGGCGAGCATCCGCGCGAAAATTTTATCCAAATCGGCGGGGAATGCCTCGAAGTCGTGGTGCGAGCAGATAACTTTGTTCCAGTCGATCAACCTCCGCCCACACGCGTCCTCCTGTTCTTCAAGATGCGCGACTAAATCCAGTTCGAGATCGGCGAAGTCCGCGCGCTCGTGGCCGGGAGAAAAATTCTCCGCCCAGAAACGAACGCGCCGCTTCAGGTCCAACGCGCGCCGCCCGCCCTGTTCTGATGGACGCAGGGTGAGAATAAATGCGCGCGTGTGTTCGTTGAATAGGGCGGGAAGCTCACGCGTCGCTTGCTCAAGCTGCGCGTCGTCTGCCAGACCGTCCAGGCGCAGCTCGATCATGTCGCCGACCATTGCCGCACGCGCGACCGCCGCACGCAGTTCGTCCGCGCGCCGCACGCAGACGGGGACGCAAATAATGCGGGCCTGTCGATCACTTGTCATGGTGAATGTGGGAATTGAAGATAACGACTCTCGCGTGTTTGAGGTCCGCCGCCGCAAAAGAACGCGCCACGCGACATCGGGCATCATTCAACGCTCTTTGTCGAGCAGTTTCGTCGTGTGTTCGGTGACGCTTGACGGCGTGTAAATGTCGGGGGCGTTTTTGCGCGGCGGGAGTTCGCCGCCGCGCATGGCGTTGGGGATGGCAGGCGGCACGTAGACGCCGCCCGTGAGCGACTTCGGTTTTTGTTGTTGCTTGAGACGCACAAACTCTGCGACTCCCGTACCGAGCGAGCCAGCCGCCGGGATGAGCATCCAGAACCACCAGATGTGGCCGGCAATCTGCCACACATTCTTCACCGATAATGCGACTATCAGGAAAGCGATGCCGACAAAAACTTTGACGATGGCATGCGACAGATTCGGCTCGTCCTCCACTTCTTCCTCTTTGCGCTTTCTCAATCGCTCGTGGTCTGCAACGCTTGTCTCCGGCAAACGGCCATCCAGAGCCTGCGGGATGAGGCTCACGTTTGCGCCGCACCCGCGGCAAAAACTCGCATCGTCAACATTCTGCGTTCCGCATTTCGGACAATACATTTCTCTGTCTCCT